>NZ_KV811036.1:0-302 GCF_001812965.1 Actinomyces sp. HMSC075C01 | reverse complement strand
GCCGGGTTGGGGGCCGCGGGTCTCTAACCGGGCCTTGCCGCTGCTGGGCTGGGTACGGTCGAGGGCGGTGTTGAGGCGGTCGATGAGCTCGGGGCTGATCTGCTGGCTCAGGTCCTTGGGTATGACGGTGCTGGGAACAAGGTGCTGGTGGGGCCCGACCCTCTTGGGTAGGCGGGTGATGGTGCCGTCTGGGTGGCGCTGGTAGACGGTCTTGTCGGGGGTGTGCCAGGACAGGGTCCCGCTGGCCTGGTCTCTGGTGAGGGCCCAGCCGGGGGTGTGCTTGAGGCGGTGGTGGGCCTCGC
>NZ_KV811035.1:0-339 GCF_001812965.1 Actinomyces sp. HMSC075C01 | reverse complement strand
CCCGCCAGCCCCCGGGCCCCAAGGTCATCATCTCCAAGGCCTTCATCGTCTACACCAACCCCGCCGTGCGCTACCAGACCACCACCATCCTGGGCACCTCCATCGAGGTCGAGTTCACCCCCACCTCCTACACCTGGGGCTGGGGAGACGGCACCACCACAACCACCACCGACCCAGGCGCCCCCTACCCCCACCAGACCGTCACCCACCACTACCAGCACACCGCCACCGGCGTCACCACCACCCTGACCACGACCTGGACCACGAGATTCCGCCCCGCCGGCGAGGACCAGTGGCGGCTCATCGAGGGCACCATCACCACCACCGAGACCTCCACCC
>NZ_KV811034.1:0-276 GCF_001812965.1 Actinomyces sp. HMSC075C01 | reverse complement strand
CCCCCCGGTATCAGACCACCACGATCCTGGGCACCCCCATCGAGGTGGAGTTCACCCCCGCCTCCTACACCTGGGGCTGGGGAGACGGCACCACCACAACCACCACCGACCCCGGAGCCCCCTACCCCAACCAGACCGTGACCCACCACTACCAGCACACCGCCACCGGTGTGACCACGACCCTGACCACCACCTGGACCACCCGATACCGCCCCCAAGGAGACCCCACCTGGCGGCCCATTGAGGGCACCATCACCACCACCGAGACCTCCACCC
>NZ_KV811033.1:0-218 GCF_001812965.1 Actinomyces sp. HMSC075C01 | reverse complement strand
GGTAGGGCGGCATCTCCATGTAGAAGGGCAGCAGCACTCCGCCGCGGTCGGTGAGGCGCTTGACCACCCAGGCGGCCGCCATCGCGGAGACCGCGCCCAGCAGGTAGAGGGCGAACATGACGGTTCCGCGTGCGCCCAGCGGCCCGATCTTCGCGTCGGCGGGCACCATGATGGAGGTGAGCAGGACGTAGACGGGCAGGCGGGCCGAGCAGGTCATG
>NZ_KV811032.1:0-215 GCF_001812965.1 Actinomyces sp. HMSC075C01 | reverse complement strand
GCCCTGGGTGAGTCCGTCACCGAGGGGACGGTCTCCTCCTGGCTCAAGGCCGTGGGAGACACCGTCGAGGCCGACGAGCCCCTGCTGGAGGTCGCTACCGACAAGGTCGACACCGAGGTCCCCTCCCCCGCATCCGGCGTCCTGCTGGAGATCCGTGTCCCCGAGGACGAGACCGTCGAGGTCGGCACCGTCCTGGCCATCATCGGCGACCCCTC
>NZ_KV811031.1:170814-186494 GCF_001812965.1 Actinomyces sp. HMSC075C01 | reverse complement strand
CGCGGCCCGGTGTCCACAGTGCTGACATGAACGAGCCCGGCGTCGACACGCCCGGCGAGAATCGTTGGAATCCTGCGGTTCTTCTGCGGCGTGCGGCGCCGATGCAGGGTTGATGTCAGCGCTGTGGACACCAGCGACCTGCCAGGACCCGTCAGACCTCTTCCCCTCGACCTCACCCTCGCCTCCAGGACCACCAGCCTGCCCCAGGCTCCCGCCCGAGCGAGCGTCTCAGAAGCGAGGAGACAGCACATGAGACGCACCGCCCCTGAGAAGCACCGCGCAGCCCGCGAGGCCTTGAATGACAAGGCTGAAAGAACACTGCTGTGGTTCATCCACATCTGTGGACACAGGTGTGGAAACACAAGGCTGTAGTTATCCACAGGCCTGTCCACACATGGGGAAAGTCGACGTGGGTTGTGGGGAGCCGGTTGTCCACGGATCCACAGACGACCTGGGGAGGAAGGAGGAGCGGGCCGAGGCCCTGCGCGCAAGGTCGTGGAGATACGCAGTGGCTCCGGCTCGGGTCCCCTCCTTGGGACAAGCCCCTCGACGATGCGATCAAGCAGCCCTGTCAGCCGGCTCAACCCGCTCCGTCGGCGCCCCGAAGTGTGGAGACACCGCTCACGACAAGGCCCCCGAGCCGGTGCTCGGGGGCCTACGTGGATGCCTGATCGCGGGAGTGTCTGAAACCTGTCACTTCCAGCGCAGCAGACCGAGGAAGCCCGACATCATGATGAGGAAGCCGATGTAGAGGTTGCCGTTGAACAGCCAGTCGCCAACATGGTGCTCGACGAAGTAGGGCAGCGGGTACTTGCCCTGGAAGAGGTAGGTGGCGACAACCCACAGCAGCCCGATGACCAGGAACGTCACCATGGTGGGGGCGTACCAGCGCGGCGAGGCGGTGTCCTTGATCTTCTTGGGGGTGCGCGAGACCCGGTTCGCCGCGGCGCGCGACTCCTCCTCGAGGGCTTTGGCCGCCTTGGCTGGGTTGCCGGAGCGCTTAGGGTGCTTCTTCTTCGACGACGACGAGCTCTTCTTCGAGTCCTTGTCCGCCGTGGTCTTCTTCTCCGTCTTCTCAGAGGCGGCAGAGTCCTTCGTCGAGCCCTTGTCCTTCTCAGCGCTCTTCGCGCTGTTCTTCTCCGAGCTCTTCTTCGAGACCTTCTCCGAGCTCTTGTCGGCGTCGTCCGTTGTGGACTTCTTCTCCAAGGCCACCCTGGGTCTCCTCACTGGTTGGGGATGGTGGCATGAGACCACCGCAATACATCCGGGCCTAGCCTAGGACATGCTGTCAGGCTTCCTCACGGTGCACCTTGTGATGAGTCCACCACTCCTGGCTGGTCATGTGAGGGGTGTACCCCCTTAGACTGGCCGTTAGCCCGATGATGTCCCAGTTCTGAGGAGGGGCGATGACTGGAGGAGGTCTTGTGCGACACCGAGCACCCGGCCAGAGTCGTGCTGTCCGAATCTTCAACGGCACCTTGACCGGAATCGGTGAACTGCTCATCACCGCCGGCCTCGTCGTCGCCCTCTTCCTGTGCTGGCAGCTGTGGTGGACCGGCATTGACGCCACCGCCAGCGCGCAGGCGGTGGCCACCCAGTTCCACCAGAAGCAGGTCCAGTCACCTCAGAAGGCCGGCACGAAGCACTATGATGCTCCGCCCGTCATGGAGCGGGTCGGCTACGGCGAGACCATCGGGATGCTCATCGTCCCTAAGTGGTACGGCGTCACCAACAACAACATGCCCATCATGGAGGGCACCGGATCCGACGTCCTGGATCAGGCCGCGGCGGGCCACTACACCAACACCCAGCAGCTCGGCGAGCTCGGCAACTTCGCGATCGCCGGGCACCGCCGCACCTACGGCAACTCCTTCCGCCGCATCGACCTGCTCCAGGAGGGCGACGAGATCATCGTCTCCACCGCCAAGACCTGGTACGTGTTCAGGGTGACCGGTCACGAGCTCGTCCAGCCCGAGCAGGTCGAGGTCATCGCCCCGGTCCCCAACCAGCCGGACGCCCAGCCCACCGACCGGTACATCACGCTGACCACCTGCCACGGATCGACCGCCGGCGAGTTCGGCAACGACCAGCGCTGGATCGTCCACGCGAAATTCGACTACTGGATGGATCGTTCCGAGGGACGTCCGGAGTCCGTGCTCAACGACCCGGGGGTCAACTGATGTACGGCTTCATCTGGCGGCACCTTCCGGGTCCCGCGTGGCTCAAGGCCATCGAGTCGCTCATCCTCATCGCCGGAGTCGTCTACGTGCTCATGCAGTACGTCTTCCCTTGGGCCAACGCCACCTGGCACTTGTCCGGCAACGCCGACGTCGGCTGACCACAACCGGAAGCCGCAGGTCTTCGCCGCTATCGGCCGTCATTGATGCGGAATGAGGGGTCCCCGACCGTCACCAGACGGTTGGGGACCCTGCCGCATGCGCGTGTCGTACTGCTCAGCGCTTCATGAGTCGCCTGACGAGCTTGCGCAGCTCGTCGACCCACAGGACCAGGGAGGCCATGACGACGACCACCACCCAGTGGGTCAGGTCCAACGACCTCGTCGAGAAAGCCGCCTGCAGGAAGGGCACCTCCACCACGGCGATCTGAAGCACCAGGGTCAGGCCGATCGCGCCCCAGAGCCACTTGTTGACGAAGAGGTGACTGAAGGCGCTGACCGTCTCCGAGCGCGAGTTGAGCGTGTTGAACAGCTGTGCCAGGACCAGCGTGGAGAAGACCGCTGTGCGGGCGGTGTCCAGGTCGTCGGTGGACAGGGAGGTCTCGATGAGGCCGCCGGGCAGGAAGAGGTCCAGCGTCGCCAGGGTCGAGACGGCCATGACCGCACCGATCAGCAGCACGCCGCTCCACATGGCGCTGTCGACCACTCGTTCCGTGGGCTTGCGCGGCGGGCGGGCCATGACGTCCTCCACGGAGGGGTCCACGCCCATGGCCAGGGCCGGCCCGGAGTCGGTGACCAGGTTGATCCACAGGATCTGGGTGGCCAGCAGCGGCAGGACCACGCCGGACTCGCTGTGCCCGCTCAGGCCGATGACTCCCGAGAGCACCACGCCGCCGAAGACCGTGAGGACCTCACCCATGTTGGAGGACAGCAGGAAGCGCAAGAACTTCTTGATGTTGTCGAAGATGCGCCGGCCCTCACGCACGGCGTCGACGATGGTGGCGAAGTTGTCGTCCGCCAGGACCATCGTGGCGGCCTCCTTGGTCACCTGGGTTCCGGTGACGCCCATGGCCACGCCGATGTCCGCAGCGCGCAGGGCCGGGGCGTCGTTGACGCCGTCGCCGGTCATGGAGACCGTGTGGCCCTGCGACTTCAGGGCGTGGACGATCCGCATCTTGTGCTCAGGGGCGACGCGCGCGTACACGCTGGTGGTGGCTACGGCCCGGGACAGGGCCGCGTCGTCCATCGTCTCCAGCTCCCGGCCGGTGAGGACCGGGGCGCCCCGTTCGACGATGCCCAGGTCCGCTGCGATGCGTCCGGCGGTGGCCGGGTGGTCGCCGGTGATCATGAGGACGCGCACGCCCGCCCGGTGCGCCTCGGCCACGGCCACGGCCGCCTCGGGGCGCGGCGGGTCGATGATGCCGACGACGCCGGCCAGTACCAGATCCCGCTCCAAGTCCGACAGGTCCGCCTCGCCGTCGCCGGCGGCGGCCTCGCGCACGCGGGCGGCCTCCTCATCGGTGAGGATCCGGTAGCCGACCCCCAGGGTGCGCAGTGCCCGGCCCGACATGTCCGCGATGCGCTCGGTGAACCGGGCCCGGGCCTGACCGGTCAGCTCGGTGGAGGCCTCGCCCAGGCGCATCTGCGTGCAGTGCTCCATGAGGATATCCGGGGCGCCCTTGGAGACGATGATCGTGCCGTGCTCGGTGTCGGTGAGCAGCACCGACATCATCTTGCGCTCGGAGGTGAAGGGGACCTCGCCGACGCGCTCGAAGCGGCCCTCGCGCTGGCCATCGGTGCCGAGCTTCCTCTCCGCGACCAGGAAGGCGCCCTCGGTCGGGTCGCCGACGACGCTCCACACGTCCTCGTCGGCGCTGAGCTCGGCGTCGGAGGCCAGCGCCCCGCCGGAGAGGACCACGGTGACCTCGTCGCGCAGGGGTCCTTCGAGGGGATCGGCGTCGGGGCGACCGTCACGGTCGGTGTCGGGGGCGACCTCGCCGTCGGGCGCGTACCCGATGCCGGTGACCACGCAGGTGCCCGAGGCCGTGACGACTTCCTGGATCGTCATCTCCGAGCGGGTGAGGGTACCGGTCTTGTCCGAGCAGATGACGGAGGCCGAGCCGAGGGTCTCCACGCTGGTGAGCCTCTTGACCACGGCCTTGTGGGTGGCCATGCGCTGCACACCCAGGGCCAGGACTACCGACAGGATCGCGGGCAGGCCCTCGGGCACAGCGGCCACGGCCAGCGAGACCCCCAGCAGGAGGGCGTGGACGATCGTGTCCGGTGTGCGATCCCGCGCCAGGAGCAGCAGGGTTCCCACAACGACGACGGCGATGATGACGACGACGATCCCCAGCATCGTGGAGATCACGTGGATCTCCTTCTGCAGGGGCGTGTCCTCCTCCTCGACGGAGTCGAGCATCTGCGCGATCGCGCCCATCTCGGTGTCGGCCCCGGTGGCGACGACGACGGCGCGTCCCGTCCCCTGGGCCACGGAGGTGCCCCGGTAGACCATGCAGGTGCGGTCAGCCAGGTCGGTGTCGGTGCCGACCGCCTCGGGGGTCTTGATGACCGCGTCGGCCTCACCGGTGAGGGAGGACTCCACCACGCGCAGGGCGGCGGCCGAGACCAGGCGGGCGTCGGCGCCGACCTGGTCTCCCTCGCCCAGGACGAGGACGTCGCCGATCACGAGCTCGGAGGAGGGGATGACCAGGCGCGCGCCGTCGCGCAGCACCGTGGAGGTTGCCTCGGTCATGGCGGACAGGGCGGCGACGGCGTCAGCGGCCTTGTTCTCCTGGACGAATCCGAGGATGGCGTTGAGGGTGACGACGGCGACGATGACGATGGAGTCCACCGGCACGCCCTCGGCGCCCTCCAGGACCCAGGCGATGGTGGAGATGACGATGGCGGCCAGCAGGAGGTAGACGAGCGGATCGTTGAACTGGCCCAGGAAGCGCAGCCAGGCGGGCGCCGGCGGCTTGGAGGGCAGCTCGTTGGGGCCGTTGGCGGCCAGGCGGTCGGCCGCGACCTGCCGGCTCAGACCGCAGGAGACGTCGGTGCCGAGCTCGGTGGCGACGACGTCGGCCGGTCGGGAGTAGGGGCGGGGCTGCGTCGATGGCTCTGTGCCGGCTGGATCGAACGAGGTGTCCATGGCGGGTGCTGTGGGCATGGACGCTATCCCATCAACGGCGGATTGCTTTGACAAGCCGGGCCTCTGGGAGAGATCTACGGGCTGAGACAGCCCAGGGGAACGACGAGGACGCCGTCGTCGCGCTGATAGGCCGTCGCCGTACCAGTGAGCACCATGAGGAACGAGGGTTCTCCCAGGGTCCTGGAGTCGACCCGGTCAGCCAGCTTACGCAGGTTCGCGGCGGCCTCGTCGATCTGGGCGCTGCCGAGCTTGACCTCGACGAGTGCCCATCGGCCGTCGTCGAGTGCGATGACGGCGTCGGCCTCAAGACCCGACTGGTCCCGGTAGTGGAAGACGCTTCCTCCCAACGCCCCGCTGTAGATTCGCAGGTCGCGGACGCACAACGACTCGAACAGTAGTCCAAAGGTCTCGGGATCAAGGAGCAACCGTTGCGGGGTGAGCCTCAGGACGGCGGCGGCGATGGAAGGATCGGTGAAGTGGCGCGTCGGACTGGTCCGGATGGCGGTGCGCGATCGCAGTGAAGGGCTCCAGGCGGGAAGATCCTCAATGACGAAGGACCGCGAGAGTAGGTCGAGGTAGGGGCGCAGTGCATTCACCGAGAGGGTCTGCTCATCCTCCTGCATGTCGGCCCGCAGGGTGGAACCTGCGGCCTGTGTTGAGACATTGCGGGCGTAGGCTCGCAGGAGCGCCCGCATACGCAGACTCGACCGGTTGACTGAGTCGACGCGCGAGAGGTCCGAGTCGACCAGGGCGTCGACATAGTTTCGAGCGTACTGGATGGCCTCGGTGTCGTCCGGGTCCCGTACTGCCTCGGGCCACCCTCCACGGCATATTGCCTGGGCGATGCCGTCCACCGTCAGATCGGACAGGGACGCCGCGTCATGATCGCCGTCGAAGAGTGCCGTGAGTGAGACTGCTCGGTTGGACTCGAGGGACTCGGTCAAGGACATGGTGCGCATGACCAGCCGCTTGATGCGTCCGACGCCGGAGTGCGCGGGCTCAACGGAAGGGGTCGATGAACCGGTCAGGATGAACTGGCCGCGTGCCTGGCGGCGATCGACAGCGAAGCGCACGGCGTCCCACACCTGCGGAGCCATCTGCCACTCGTCGATCAGGCGTGGCACCTCGCCTTCGAGAAGTGCGGAGGGCTTGAGATCCGCCAGTTGGAGGTAGGCGGCGCTGTGGTCGGGGTCCTGGAGGTAGATGATGCTCGCAGCTGCCTGGGAGCCCGTCGCGGTCTTGCCGCACCACTTGGGGCCTTGGATGAGGACGGCCCCGGAGGTGCGCAACGCCGCAGACAGCTGCTGGTCCGCTACGCGGGGGAGGTAGTCGCTGCTGTCGCTGGGTTTCATGGATGTCCTTGCCGACGGAGGCGTGTCGTCACTCTATCCCAGTGTGAAGGTTGAAGCCATTTCAGTGTGAACTTTGGTGAGATTTGAGTGTGAAGGTTGAAACGGCCTCGCGCACAAGGACGGAATCCGTGTGGGGGAACAGGTGTCCTGTTCCCCCACACGGATTCCGCGTCCCCGTCAGCGGGGGAGCGTCGACTCAGGCCAGCGAGGGCTGGAGGCCGAGCGAGCCCACGAGGTGCTCGCGGTAGGCCGGGGAGCTGACCTTGTCCAGCCAGGCACGGGCCTCGGCCAGACGGCCCTCGATGCCCAGGCGCTCGACGACCTCCTCGTTGTTCTCCGCGGTGTAGAAGCGGGTGAGGTCCTCGATGGCCTGGTGGGCCTGGCGGGTGTCGCGGGCGACCTTGGCGTCCAGGCGCTGCGCGTACCACGACGAGCTCAGGATGTTCTCGCGCTCGAACAGGGCGCGGAACTCCGGGCTCGTCAGATCCCAGCCCTCGCGAGAGGTGCCGTCGATCATGATCTCCAGCAGGGCCCGCAGCGGCGGCACGGCCCATTCGATGGAGCCGTCGGCCCGGTAGTGCTCGGCCACCACCTTGTGGGTGGTGACGATGATGTCCACCGAGTCGGCGAAGACCGCCTCATCCTGCAGTTCAGGACGCAGCATCTCCTCGGTGAAGACGACGTCGGGGTGCAGGAAGATCCGGCCGAAGAAGGTCGAGGCGAAGGACTGGTTCATCCGGTAGCCCAGGCGCGAGGCCTGGACGGTGCGGCCCTCGTACTCGAAGTCCTCGATGCGCTCGAGGTAGCCGCCCTCGATGAGGTGGTGGGCGTCCCGCTCCTCAGCACTCATGCGCGAGAAGATCTCCGGGATGAGCAGCGAGATGTCGTGGGCCACCTGCACCTTCGGGCCAATGTAGCCGGCCGAGGACAGCCAGCCGTCGTAGCCGCTGAGGGCGTAGGACAGCAGGGCCGCGTTGAGGTCGTAGATGGCCGGCAGGGCGTTGAACGGGGCCTTGGTGAGGGCCCCCTCGCTGCCGGCGCCCGTCGTCGAGGGGGACTTACCGGTCATGGAGGAGATGAACTCCATGAACAGCTCCGGCAGCTCCATGTAGTGCAGCGGGTTGTAGGCGCACAGCGGCGGAACCCCGTCCTCGGGCGGGTTGTTGCGGCGCCCGGCGGCGACGATGTCGACGCTGTGACGCAGCGCCTCGTCCAGGGGGACATCCCGGAAGAGGTGGTTGGTCAGGTCCGCCAGCGCCACATCCTTCGGGTTGGCGATGTCGGGACGCACCTGGAGGTAGCGGGGGTTCTTGGTGGGGGTGCCGTTGACCAGGCGCGGGTTGGCCGTGGAGACCCAGTAGGTCTGCTCGGCGGGGTCCTCGGCCTCGGGCAGGGCGGCGGCGCGGGCCACCAGGTCCTGCATGGGCTGGGTGAAGCGGGACAGGCCGGGGGCGTCGGCGGCCATCGCCCGGGCGTCGGCGGGCGTGAGCGGCTGGAAGTTGGAGATGAACAGGTCCGCCTGCGGATCCGACATGTCCGACTCGGTCTGCTTGTCGTAGCCGCGCACGATCGCGTCGTCGGGCCGCTGGAAGAGCAGGGACTCGCAGTTGGTGACGAACTTGCGCGACAGCTGCGAGTCCGGGGTGGAGACCAGGCCGCCGGGGGCCACGATCGAGGCGGTGATGTCGTCCTCGGTCTGGACCTTGGCCGCCGGGGAGAAGTCCGGGCGCAGGGACAGCAGGCGCCAGGCGCCGTCGTCCTCGAAGCCCACGCGCAGCATGTTGACCTTGATGACCTCACCGTCCAGGCGCAGGGAGTTGCCCTTGCGGCCGTTGATGATGCCCACGGAGAAGTGACTGCGCCAGTCCTTGCCCCAGCTGGGCTGGTAGAAGCGCTTGACGGTGAAGATGAGCTCCTTGATGTGGGCCGGGATCGACTCCAGGAAGGCGTTGTACTCCTCGGTGTACATCGACGACGGCGTCAGCAGCTTGATGACGCTTCCCAGCGAGCGGCGCTCGGAGAGGATCGAGCGGTGGTGGGCGCTCTTGTTGGCCGGGTCGACGAAGCGGTCGGCGTAGTTGCCGTCGAGGATCGTCTGGACGGTGTCGAAGTCCTCGTCGACGTCGCCGACGTAGGCCTCACCGAAGACGAAGGCGTCCAGGAGGGCCTTGGAGATCTCCGACTTGCCGCCGCCGGAGACGGTGGCCGGCTTGTGGGCCTGCGTGGACCAGGGGGCGGTGCCCACCAGGTGCCACTGGGTGGCGTCGCCCTCGCGGTGCTTGGCGTGGACCCGGTAGCCGTTGGGGGCCACGTAGGTGTTGCCCACCAGCAGCGGGATCGAGGCCTCCTGACCGTCGGGGCGGGTCCAGGTGATCGTCTGGTTGCGCATCGAGTAGTGGGCGCCGGCGGGCACCAGCACCACGGTCGGGTCGTCGATGGCGACGGCGGAACCGTCCTCGCGCGTCTCGAAGCGGCCGGGGTTGCGCTCGATGACGTGCTCGAGGGTCAGGCCCTCGGGGGTGTGGACGTCGGTGTACTCCTGGCTCAGGTTGTAGCGCGGGTAGGCGACGGCGCCGCCGGCGTGCTCCTCCTCCACGCAGCCGAAGAGGTTGGCCGAGTACCCGATCTGGGTCTTGACCTCCTTCTTGCAGTAGCCGAAGTAGTTGTCCGCGATGATGGTGACGATGACGCCGCGCTCATCACGGGCCACGCACTTGAAGGCCTTGCCGCCGTTGTAGAGCTCGGCCTCGTCCTTCCAGCACTGGCCGTCGCGGCGCTGGCGCTCGGTGGCCTCCTCCCAGGAGGGCAGGCCCAGCTCCTTCTTGGTCAGGGTGGTCAGGTGCGGGGCGAGGATGACGCAGCCGGTGTGGCCGGTCCAGGACTCCGGGGCCAGGGAGGAGTCGTTCTCCGGCAGGTAGGGGTCACCGCCGTTGCCGAAGATGCCCTCGACGAAGTCCAGGTTGGAGACCAGGCCGCCGGGGGCGATGAAGCGGATCTCCATGGAGCGCTCGGCGGAGAAGCCGGGAACCTCGGGCACGACGACGGGGCGCAGCAGCAGCGACACGAAGCAGCGGGCCGGGTCCTCCTGCCGGGAGGCCCACGGCAGGGTCAGCAGGTCCTCGGGGGGCTCGACGGCGTGGGCCAGCAGGCGGGCGAAGACGTCGCGCGAGACGGCGATCTTGTCATCCGGGATCGGCAGGCCGCCCTCGGCGACGTGGAAGACGCCGGCGGTGGTGCGACGGTCGTTGCGGGGGTTGTGCAGGACGCCGCCGAGCACCCGGTAGCTCTCGACGTAGTCGGAGGTGAAGCTGGTGGAGTCCGCCGGCAGGGACAGGGCCCTTGCCAGGCCCGGCTGGTCCAGGACGAAGGTGGAGCGGGGCAGCCGTGGGGTGACGGCCGCGCCCTCCAGGTAGGAGTCGAGGAAGGTCTGGATGCGCTGGTCAGCCGCACAGGGGCGGTGGGCCAGCCGGCGGGAGAGCTCGCGCTGGCGTGCCAGGATCGGGGACATGAGACGATCCGCCTCACTCTGCTTGACCTGTGCCGGGGCGGAGATCCCCAGCAGCTCCAAACGCAGGGCGATGGCGGAAGTGGTGGCCGCGTCTGTAGTTGTCATGGCACGAGCCTAGACAGAACAGACGACACGGTCCTGTTACGTTCTGCCCAGAAGACCGACTTCAGTGGTGTGTCTGACATCTCACTCGCCGGCCGGGTCGTTCTGAGTCGACCGCCGGTGCGACGTCGAGCGTTCAGGACAGGAGCATCTGGGACAGTGCGGTGCCCACGATGCAGGAGGTGAGGACCCCGATGAGCCCGGGCACCAGGAAGGAGTGGTTGATGACGTACTTGCCGATGTGAGTGGTGCCGGTGGGGTCGAAGCCGATCGCCGCCAGATCCGAGGGGTAGGTGGGCAGGATGAAGTACCCGTAGGAGGCACCGATGAACCCGACGACGATGACGGGGCTCACCCCGAGTGACAGGGCCATCGGGGCGACGATGAGCAGTCCGGCCGCCTGGGAGTTCACCAGCTTGCCGATGATGAACAGGACGATGGCGTACATCCACACGTGGTGGGACAGGACGCCCGAGAGACTGTGCTCCAGGTTCTCCAGATGGGCGTGGACGACCGTCTCAGTCATCCAGGCGACCCCGAAGATGGAGAACATGGCGGTGGCCCCGGCCTTGAACACGGTGGTGGAGGCGATCTTGCCGGCCTGTACCTTGCAGGTCAGCAGGATGAGCGCTCCGGCGGCGAGCATGACCATCTGGATGACCAGGTTCATGCTCAGGCGCTCCAGCGCGCCGTCGTCGCCCGTGGGGAACTGGGGGCGCAGCACCTCGAAGGCGCCCAGGACGACGACGACGGCGATGGCGCCCAGGAAGATCCAGGTGGCGCGGTAGGCCTCGGGCGGGAACACCTTGCCGACGAGGGTCTCGGAGCTGGAGTGGACGGCGGCGCGGAACTCCGGGTTCTCCAGGCGCTTCTGGTACTCCTCGTCCTGGTCCAGGTCCTTGCCGCGGCGCATCGACCACAGGGCGGCCAGGAGCACCCCGCACAACGACGCCGGGATGGAGACCGCCAGGATCTGCAGGACTGACCAGTGCCGGTCGGTGTTCTTGGCGATGATGGAGACGATGGAGACCGTGGCGACCGAGACCGGTGAGGCCGTGATGCCCATCTGGGCGGCGACCGAGGAGGCGGCCATGGGACGTTCGGGCCGGATGTCCTTCTTGATGGCGATGTCCGCGATGATCGGCAGCATCGTGTAGACGACGTGGCCGGTCCCGCACAGGACGGTGAGGAACCAGGTGACGCACGGCCCCAGGATGGTGATCTGTTCGGGATGTCGACGCAGCACGCGCTCGGCCATCTGCATCATGACGTCCAGTCCGCCTGACTGCTGGAGGGTGGCCGCGCAGCCGATGACGGCCAGAATGGTGAGGATGACATCGACCGGGGCCTCGCCCGGCTCCAGGCGGAAGCCGAAGACGAGGATCAGCAGCCCGATCCCGGCGATGAGGCCGAGGGCGATCCCGCCCTTCTTCGCCCCGATGATGAGGCAGGTGAGGATGATGACGACTTGAAGGATGATGCTGAGGGTCTGAAGGGCCGAGCTGGCGTCCATGGCGGATCTCCCCGGTTAGGCGGGACGGGCGAGGGTCGGCGCTGCCCTGGCGGGCGAGGAGCCGATGCGTGAAACTGACCACCTGTCTGGATTGTGCCCAGTGTCTCATCAGCCGTCGGGGACTATTGTCCTGGTGGGTATTGGCTGTTTTCGGAGTACTTCGTTGACGGCTGGGCGCGAACTCACATTCTGGCTCCGGTAGCGCCGTCACCGGCCCTCAAAGCGCATGAGTGCACTGTTCGGAGCGATTTAGGTGACAACCGGATAACGTGAGTCGGTGGCGTCATGGCTGGTTCCCAGGTCCACATCGCTACCATCACGACCCCGTGTTCCCTCATACTGGACGCATGTCGACGCCCAATGCGGCTTGTCCGCAGCGATCACTCCGATCGCCGTCGACGGTCCTGCTGGACGGTGACCGGTCTGTGAGTCGGCGCCAGCAGCCAACATCGGTCATGATGAGGACCTCATGTCGCAACCGGAGCGTTATCCCCCGCACCGTCGCGGCACCCAGTCACCTCCATGACAGTCAACCGAAACGAGGAGCGCGTGGCAGAAGGCACGAGTGGGAGCGGACCCAGCCGCCCCGTCGGCAACAAGCTGAGCCAGGTGGCCAGCGCCGGTCGCCAGTCCCTGGGCAGAATCTCGGGGGCCGGTAAGAAGCCCGGAAAGGGGCGCAAGCGGTCGACGGCCGAGCGTTCCAAGGACGCCGCCTCGGGGCGCAAGCGCCGTTTCTTCAACTACCCCCGCGCCGGCAAGGGGAAGATCCACCGCTGGATCCCCAGCTGGCGGTTCGTCCTGGGCGTCTTCCTGCTGGGGGTGCTCAGCGCCGTCGGCGCCTTCATGTGGGCCTACAACACCATCAAGGTACCCAAGCCCAGTGAGTTCGCGCTGGCTCAGAGCAGCACGGTCTACTACGCCGACGGAACCACGGAGATGGGGAAGTTCGCCGAGATCAACCGGCAGTCCGTGGACGCCTCCACCCTGCCGGACTATGTGGGCAACTCGGTGGTGGCCTCTGAGGACCGCTCCTTCTACTCCAACAAGGGCGTCGACCCCAAGGGCATCGCGCGCGCCCTGATCAACAACCTGCGCGGAGGCGATACCCAGGGCGCCTCGACCCTGACGCAGCAGTACGTGAAGAACTACTACGTCGACACCACGAGCTCCTACTCCGGCAAGTTCAAGCAGGCCATCATGGCTATCAAGATCGACCGGGAGAAGCCCAAGAAGGAGATCCTGGGCGACTACCTCAACACGGTCTACTACGGCCGAGGCGCCTACGGCATCGAGGCCGCCTCGCAGGCCTTCTTCGGCCATCCCGCCAAGGAGATGACCCCTTCGGAGGCCGCGCTCCTAGCGGGGATCCTGCCGTCCCCCAGCGCCTGGGACCCGGCCGAGAACTCGAAGAAGGCCGAGGAGCGGTGGGGACGAGTCCTGCAGTTCATGCTCGACGACGGCTACATCACCCAGGCCCAGTACAACGAGGCCAAGCAGGCGGGGATGCCCAAGACCGAGGAGTCCCAGACGAAGCAGATCTACGCTGGCACCAACGGCTACCTGCTTCAGATGGTGCGCGCCGAGCTTGAGAGCAAGGCCAAGATCTCGCCCGAGCAGATCGACACCGGCGGTTTCAAGATCGTCACCACGATCAACAAGAAGGACCAGGAGGCCGCCGTCAACGCGGTCAACTCCCTGCCTCCCGGCGCCTCGCCGAACCTGCGCAAGGCGCTGGTGTCCATCGACCCCAAGACGGGCGGTCTGCTGGCCCTCTACGGGGGTGATGACTACCTGACCAGTCAGGTCAACACCTCCACTGATGCCATCGCGCAGGCCGGCTCCACCTTCAAGCCCTTCGCGCTGGTGGCCGCCCTGGAGAACGGGTGGTCCTTAGACAGTGGTTATCCGGCCACCTCGCCGATGACCATTGAGGGCCATCAGTTCCAGAACTTCAGAAACGTCTCCCTGAAGTGGGCCAGCCTCACCCAGGCCACGGAGCAGTCGCTCAACACCCCCTACCTCCAGCTCAATCAGGAGCTCTTGAATGCCCCGGACCTGCAGAAAGAGAAAGGGGTCACGGCCAAGGTGGCGAACCGCGCCGGCTACCCGGAGAACACCGAGGGGTTGAAGACCACGGAGCAGCGGACCCTCGTCCAGAACGTGCTCGGGTCGGCCTCCCCGCACACGATTGACATCGCGACGGCCTACTCCACCTTCGCCTCGCAGGGCATCCGGCACGACACCCACATCGTGGCCTCCCTCAAGAACTCCGATGGAACGAACCGCTACACGGCGGACACCAAGGGGCATCGAGAGTTCGATGAGGACGTCATGGCGGACACGACCTACGCCCTCCAGCAGGTCGTCTCCGGCCCGAATGGCAGTGCGGACAAGGTGGCAACCCACATGGATCGCCCGGTCGCTGCGAAGACCGGATCGTCGTCGGACAACAAGTCCGCCCAGTTCGTGGGCTTCACTCCGCAGGTGGTCACCGCGGTGACCCTCTACCAGACCGGGACGGACGGCTCGGAGGAGTCGATCGAGCCCTGGGGCGAGTACGACGAGATCACCGGGTCGACCTACCCGGCGGACATCTTCATCGACTACATGACGGTCGCCCACGAGGGGCTTGCGGTCGAGGAGTTCCCGCCGCCGGCTGAGCTGCTGGCCACCCGTGGCGGGACGGTTCCGCAGACCGCCAAGCCCACCGGCCAGCCGGAGGAGGAGTCGACTGCGGCCCCTACCGGCCAACCGGAGTCGACTGCGGCCCCCACCCAGCAGCCCACCGCCGAGCCGACTCAGCAGGGCACGCAGCCGCCCGAGGGGCAGCAGACCAACATGCCTGAGGCCACAAGTGACTCCGGTGGCGGTGGCGACAACCAGGGTGGCGGTAACGGTGGCAATGGTGGAAACCAAGGCGGCGGCGGCGTGCAACCCGGCGATCAGGGTAACCAGGGTGGCGGCCAAGGCGGCCAGGGTGGTGGCCGTTAGCGTCTCGCTGTTCGGCGGCTGACACCCGCCTGCCGGTAGGCACCTGACGGTGGGCTGACGACGTGTTGCATGGCACGTCGTCGGCCCACCGTCTCGGCTTTCAGGGCCACCCGGTTGTCCGGTAGTGTGGCGAACTGGCTGCGCCGTCAGGCGGAAGGCGGAATGAAGCCTGTTTCCGCCGGATGGTGCGCCGCACGCATCACCCTCCTGTCACGGAAGGACCGTGACCGCCACAGACCAGAGGAGGTGGGTACCAAGCATGCGTCACTACGAGATCATGATCATCCTCGACCCCGAGACGGACGAGCGCACCGCCAACGCGACGCTCGAGAAGCTGCTGCAGGTCGTCCCCAGCAACGGGGGCACCGTGGACAAGGTCGACATCTGGGGCAAGCGCCGGCTGGCCTACGACATCAAGAAGAAGTCAGAGGGCTTCTACGCCGTCGTGGACATGACCACCACGCCCGAGATCGCCCAGGAGCTCGATCGCCAGCTCGGCCTCAACGAGACCGTCCTGCGCACCAAGCTGCTGCGTCCCGAGGCCTGAGCCTCTACCGGGAACGGAGACAACGCCATGGCCGGAGACACCATCATCACCATCGTCGGGAACCTCACCGCGGACCCCGAGATGCGCTTCACGCCCTCCGGGGCAGCGGTGGCCTCCTTCACGGTCGCCTCCACGCCGCGTACCTTCGACCGCCAGGCCGGCGAGTGGAAGGACGGGGAGACCCTGTTCATGCGCTGCTCGATCTGGCGCGACGCCGCGGAGAACGTGGCTGAGTCGCTGACCAAGGGCACGCGAGTCATCGTCCAGGGCCGGCTGGTCCAGCGCTCCTTCACCACCCGTGAGGGTGAGAACCGCACGGTGGTGGAGATGCAGGTCGATG
>NZ_KV811031.1:158761-170714 GCF_001812965.1 Actinomyces sp. HMSC075C01 | reverse complement strand
TCGGCCCCTCCCTGCGCTACGCCAAGGCCCAGGTTACCCGCCAGCCGCGCGGCGGCGGCCAGGGTGGCTTCGGCGGAGGTCAGGGCGGCCAGGGCGGCGGCTTTGGCGGCAACCAGGGCGGTCAGGGCGGATACAACCAGGGTGGCCCCCAGCAGGGCGGCTACAACGGCGGTGGCGGCTTCGGCGGCCAGGGCCAGTCCGGGTACAACGCCCCCGCCGGCGGCGCCGCGGACGACCCGTGGGCCACGGGCGGCTCCACCTCCTTCGGTGACGAGCCCCCGTTCTGAGTCGCGACGTCGTCGATCCGTCCCCTCACACACAACACTTTTCATCTCGTAGAGCGCCCAGGCGCTCAGACCAAGGAGTACCACCATGGCGAAGCCCCAACTTCGCAAGCCGAAGAAGAAGGTCAGCCCCGTCAAGGCCATCAAGGTCGGCACCATCGACTACAAGGACACCGCCACGCTGCGGAAGTTCATCTCCGACCGCGGCAAGATCCGCGCCCGTCGCGTCACCGGCGTCTCCGTCCAGGAGCAGCGCAAGATCGCCAAGGCCGTGAAGAACGCCCGCGAGATGGCTCTGCTGCCCTACTCGAGCTCGGCTCGCTGATCGGAGGCACGCGCAATGACCACCAAGCTCATCCTCACGCACGACGTCTCCCACCTCGGCTCCGCCGGCGAGGTCGTGGAGGTCAAGGACGGCTACGCCCGTAACTACCTCCTGCCCCGCAAGCTGGCCACCCCGTGGACCAAGGGCGCCCAGCGCCAGATCGACCAGATGGCCGAGGCCCGCCGCAAGCGCTCCATCGAGTCCCTCGAGCACGCCCAGACCGCTCGCGCCTGGCTGCAGGAGAACGTCGTGACCGTCTCCGCCACCGCCGGTGACAATGGCCGCCTCTTCGGCGCCGTCACCACCGCGACCCTGGCCGACGCCGTTAAGGCCGCCGGCGGCCCCGCCGTCGACCGCCGCAAGATCCAGGTCGTGCCGCCGATCAAGTCGACCGGCCGCCACAGCGCCTCCGTGCGCCTGCACGCCGACGTCGTGGCCCCCCTCGAGGTCAACGTCGTCCCCGCGCGCTGAGCGCCGGGCATCCTTCCGCCGTCGGGCCGGGTCCTCCCCGTGGGGGCTCCGGCCCGACGGCGTCGTGCTGGGTCGTGCCGGCTGTCCGGTTCGTAGGGTAGGTCTCGCGTTCGTACCCTGAACCCCCGAACGCGAGGCATAAGGTACGAACGCGCGGTCGGCGTCGGCGATCATGTCCACAGCTCTGCCACAGGGCGCGCACTGCGGACGACGGTGGCGGGGAAGAGAGCCAGGATCCGGGCGCGCAGAACGTCGAGGTGCTTGAAGTCCGCCCAGATGAAGCGCTCGATGCGCCAGCCCATGCGAGTGAGGGCGTCCTGGCGCTGCTTCTCCTGCCACAGGCTCTCAGGGGCCTTGTACTTGATCCGCCCGTCGAACTCCGCCAGCACCCGGTACTCCGGCCAGGCCTCATCGGGGAAGTAGAGGCGGGAAGCATTCTTGATCGCCATCTGAATGCGCGGAGCCGGCAGGCCCAGGGCGCGCACGAACCAGTGCAGCAGCGACTCACCCGGCGATTCGGTGAAGGCCGAGGCCATGGCAACGACGGCACGTGCGCGCCGTGCCCCGGCACGTCGGCCCTGCGCCGTGACGGCGGCCTGGATCTGATGCCGGGCGGCCTCAACCCGACGGCTCGACTGCGCGTACTGGTATCGCGACGGACGAGCGATAGCGCGAAGCGCCGACTCGACCACGCACACTGAGTCATGGGCGGGAAGGTCGAAGGCGCAGTCGACCGCGGTCCGCCCCAAGGTGCTCACCGGCAGGCCCGAGACGGTGGTAATGTCCTTCTGCGGCATGCTCAGGCGTCGTCGGCGCAGGTACACAGGACGCTGCGCGCCCGGCGGGAGGGGAAGCTCCTGGTGGGGATGGCGTGGCCGAGAGGGGACGACGACGCTGACATCCGGCTCACGCTCCCGCAACCACAGACCGTGAACAAGAGCCGCGGACTCGTGGCTCAGGCAGCGTGCGGACTCGACCTGAAGGCAGGCGGCCGCGCAGCGAGCCAGACTGAGGCGCTCGCCGGCCTCCCAACGGGGCAGGTCCTGCGCGCCGACATCCCCATAGACACCACGAAGGAGCCTGACGGGGTTGCGCATGGCGGCCGGTGGGCCGGCGGACGCGACAACGGGTGGAAGCTGAGGCGGTTCGGGATAGGGCTCCATGCGGCAAGCGTGACGGGCGGGCGGATGAGGTGGCCACCGCAGCATCGGGGCCCTGTGGATGCAGCAGGGCGCAACGGCACTGTGGCCACTGGGCGACGGCGTCGTGCAGGCTGTCCGGTTCGTAGGGTAGGTCTCGCGTTCGTACCCTGAACCCCCGAACGCGAGGCATAAGGTACGAACGCGGGGGGACCGGGGCGGTAAGGGAGCCCGATCAGTGGCGCCAGGCGGTACCGCGCGAGCGCAGGTAGGTGGTGGCGCCGCGGGCGGCCATGAAGACCCAGGCGAAGGCGATCCACAGCAGCACCAGGCCCGACCTCGCCCCATCGGCCCCCGGCAGCACGCCGCCCCCGATGAGCAGCGCGAGCGGCACATAGGGCACCAGCGTCACCAGGCCCGCCCGGGCCAGGTAGCGGCCGTCGCCGGCGCCCATGAGCACTCCGTCGAGCAGGAAGACGACTCCGGCGAGTGGCTGCGCGCTCGCCGCGACCAGGAGCGTCGGGGTGGCGGCCGCGATGACGCCCGCGTCGGAGGTGAAGGCGCGGGGCAGCCAGGCCGCGCCCGCCGCCATGAGCACGCCGATGAGGACCCCCGTCCCGGCGCCCCAGGCCAGCATCCGCTTGAGGAGCTCGTCAATGGACCAGCCGGCGGTCGCCGCAGCCGCCCCGGCCTCCTCCTCGGTGAGGGCCTCAGCTTCCGGTGCGTTGGAGTCTGCGTCCGCCCTCTGGGCCTGTCCCAGGGCGGTGCCGATGAGGGCCTGCGCCGCCACGGCCAGCGCATCCAGGGCGAAGGCCGCGAAGCTCCACAGGGCGTTGACCACCTGGTGGGCGGCCAGCGACACCTCCCCGAGAGCGGTCGCCGCCCACACGGTCGCCAGGATCGCCACTCGCAGGCTCAGTGAGCGGATGAGCAGGGGCACCCCACTGCCCAGGGAGGCCCGCAGGCCCTCGCGGTGGGGGAGCAGACCCACGCCGGCTGCCCGGGCCGCCCGGGTGATCGGAGTGGCCAGCGCCAGCGCCATGGCCGTCTGCGCGATCGCGGTGCCGGCGCCCGAGCCCGCGATCCCCATCCCGACGCCGTAGAGCAGGATCGCGTTGACGACGACGTTGAAGACCGCCCCGCCGGTGGCCACGACGAAGGGCGTGCGCGTATCCAGCAGGCCGCGCAGCACGCCGGTGGCCGCCAGGACGACGAACATGCCGGGCAGCCCCGGGCAGGAGGCACGCAGGTAGGCCACGGCCGCCTGAGCCACCGCGCCGTCGGCGCCCATCGCTGCGGTCAGCCAGGGGGCCGTCAGTCCCAGGAAGGCGCCCGCCCCCAGCCCCAGCAGGAGCGCCAGCCACATGCCGTCAACGCCGGCCCGCAGGCCCTCGGTGCGTCGGCCGGCCCCGAACAGACGTGCCGTCGCCGCCGTGGTGGCGTAGGCCAGGAAGACGAACAGGCCCACCGTCGTCGTCAGGATCGTCGAGGCCAGGGACAGGCCCGCCAGGCTGACCGCGCCGAGGTGGCCGACCATGGCCGAGTCCGCCAGGACGAAGAGCGGCTCGGCAATCAGCGCCCCCAGGGCGGGCACGGCCAGGGACAGGACCTGGCGGTTGAGGCTGTTGGAGGCGGGACGGCTGGTGTCGGGCACGGCCCCCATTGTGGACCAGGGGCCGCGCCTCGGCAGTCCTCACGACCAGGTTGAGGATGAGGTTGAGGATGAGGTTGCCGGGCTGGATCGTGGACGTGACTGAGGCTATGCATCGCCGGGATTGTCCTGGGGGATCACACAACTATTCGAACCCAGGGAAAGTACTAGAAGGCTGAATATTTGCTGGAAATAAGCCTGATGAAGCCGATGTGCGGCCGAGATGGCGGGGTCTGGGGATAACTGGAACGGACCACCCTGTAGAGGAACCACAAACGGCGTGGATCTCAAGTCGAAGATGATGTTTGTCCACAGGTTTACCCACTTGTCCACAGACCACATTGTGATGTCGTGGGAAGAACCTATAGGAAGCCTGAACCCTTCGATCGCCGCGATGACGCCGAAAAGTCGCCCACTGGTGAGGGGGTTGCGCCGGGTGTGCACATCTGTGTCCACAGCGCACCCACGTCTGTCCCCAGGCTTCGGGGGTCTTCCCACAGTGGCGGTGCGGATATCCCCAGGGTGGGTGAACTTGAGAGTTTGCGGGGCCTGCCCGATGGCGTTATGGTCACGCGCGCGCTCCAGGCGGGCGAGCGTCTTCCTGACGCGGCGGGCCGTCGTCGGAAGCAGTAGGACGAGCCGGGACCAACCGGCGTGACAGTGCGGGAGGTGGCCGGATGGATCACGGCATGGGCGCTCAGGCCGGCTTGGGCGGTGCCGACGGCGGACGTGTCCGCACCGACAGCTCCGCCTTCGACCGCCTCCCGCCCCAGGACCTCGAGGCCGAGATGGCCACGCTCGGCGGCATGCTTCTGAGCAAGGAGGCCATCACCGACGTCATCGACGTCCTGCGGGGCCCGGAGTTCTACCGCTCGGCCCACGAGTCGATCTTCGATGCGATCGTCGAGGTCTACAACCGCTCCGAGCCCGCCGATCCGCTCATCGTCGCCGATGAGCTCTCCAAGCGCGGCGAGCTCGAACGCATCGGTGGCGCCCCCTACCTGGCCACTCTCATGGCCACCGTCCCCACTGCCGCCAACGCCGGCTACTACGCCCGCATCGTCAAGGACAAGGCGCTCATGCGCGGCCTGGTCCAGGCTGGCACCCGCATCACCCAACTGGGGTACTCCACCGACGCCGGCGACATCGCCGAGCTCGTCACGCTGGCCGAGGCCGAGGTCTACTCGGTGGCCCACCACGAGGGGGAGAAGGAGGACTACGTCGCCGTCTCCGAGCTCCTGGGGGAGGCCAACCTGGAGATCGAGGCCGCCCAGAACCGCGACAACGGGGCGCTGACCGGGGTGCCGACCGGCTTCATCGAGCTCGACGAGCTCACCGGCGGACTCCACCCCGGCCAGATGATCATCGTGGCCGCGCGCCCCGCCATGGGCAAGTCCACGCTCGCCGTCGACTTCTGCCGCTCAGCGTCGATCCACCACGGGATCACGAGCTGTTACTTCTCCCTGGAGATGGGGCGCATGGAGCTCATGATGCGCATCCTGGCCGCCGAGTCCAGCGTGGACATGAACAAGCTGCGCGGCTCGCGCCAGATGGAGGACCGGGACTGGACCGACGTCGCCGTGGCCTACAACCCCGTCTCCAACGCGCCGCTGTTCATCGACGACTCGCCCAACCTCACCATGCCGGAGATCCGCTCCAAGGCGCTGCGCATGAAGCAGCAGCACAACCTGGGGCTCATGGTCATCGACTACCTCCAGCTCATGAGCTCGGGCAAGCGAGTCGAGTCGCGCCAGCAGGAGGTCTCCGAGTTCTCCCGCTCCCTCAAGCTGCTGGCCAAGGAGCTGGAGATCCCGGTGATCGCCGTCGCCCAGCTCAACCGCGGTCCCGAGCAGCGTACCGGCAACAAGCCCCAGATGAGCGACCTGCGCGAGTCCGGGTCGCTGGAGCAGGACGCGGACATCATCGTGCTGCTGCACCGCCCGGAGTACTACAACAACGAGGAGCGCCCCGGCGAGGCCGACATCATCGTGGCCAAGCACCGCAACGGGCAGACCCGCACCATCCCCGTGGCCTTCCAGGGGCACGTCTCGCGCTTCGCCAACATGGCGCGCGACGTCACCCCCGAGCCCGCCTACGAGTAGGCCGGCCCGGCAGGGGACGGCGCCGGCAGGCGGACCGTGCGCAAGCGTAGGACGCCCACGGCCCAGCTCGCCGCCGTCAGCAGGACGGCCACGGTTGCGCCATGCTCCAGTCCGCGGCGGAGGTAGTCGGCCGTGTCGGGCCCCAGGTTCTCCACGACGACGCTGGCCAGCTCCCGGGTCGACCACAGCGGCAGGACGCGGGTCCAGCCCTCGGAAGGATCCACCAGCACCTGCACCGCCATCACCGACAGCAGCAGAAGTGCCCCCTCAAGGTCACGTGGAACCAGGGCGGCGGCCAGGGAGCCCAGGGGAGTGGCCACGGTGGCGGTCAGCAGCAGCATGACCGGCACCGCACTCGGGTGGGTGAGCTCGTCGCCGATCGTGGCAAGGACGAGGCCGCTGTAGAGCAGGCCGAAAATCCACCCGAGCCCGAGCACCGCGAGATATCGGCCCAGCAGCAAGGTCGCGGGCCGAGCCCCGCTCACGGCGAGACGACGGTCCACTGAACGGGACGAGACCTGCGTGAACAGCGCCAACGTCGCCGTCGCCCAGCCCAGGCCGATCGACAGGAGCCGGATCGCGGTCCAATGCGTCTCCAGGCGCACCAGGTAGAAGGTCAGCGGCAGAAGGGTCGCCAGCGCGAGGGCGCCGCGCCGTCGGGCAAGCTCACGCAGGGTGACGAGCGCGACCAGGCCCGTGGTCGCAGCCATCGACCGGAACCGGGCGTCCTCGGTGCGATCCCACTCGGTCTGCGGCGTGAACTGGTCAGGCGGCGTGCTCATGCGGACTCCTTTCGCAGCGTCCGTCGGGGCATTCGGTGGATTGTCCGGCCAGCGTCCTCCTGCGGGGCCGGCAGCTCGACGACGCGGTCAACCAGGTCGACGTCGCGCAGCAGGTGGGTGACCAGCAGGACGCCCGCGCCCGAAGCGCGCCAGGCCGAGATGAGGGCCCACAGATCCTCGTAGGCCAGAGCGTCAAGCCCCTGGTAGGGCTCATCCAGCAGGAGCAGGTCGGGGGCGTCGAGCTGGGCGAGAGCGACGTTGAGCTTCTGCTGAGTCCCACCCGAGAGCGTCCCGGCGGTCTGGTCTCCGCGCGCGGTCCAACCCAGGCGGGTGAGGAGACGGTGACCGGTCGAGATGGAGCGGCCTTGCCGAATCCCACGCGCCGCCCCGAAGAGCCGGAGGTGCTCGTCCACCGTCAGCAGCGGCGCCAAGGAGTCGAGCTGAGGCGCGTAGCCGAAATTCGGTGTCCTCTCGACGCTCCCACCGCTTGCACGCAGCAGGCCCGCGCACAGCTGAAGCAGGGTCGACTTGCCGGCGCCGTTGGCCCCGACGACGGCGACGACCTCGCCCCGGTGGATGGTGAGGTTGATGCCGGACAGGACCGTGCGCCTGCCGCGGCGCGCGGAGACGTCCGTCAGGCGCAGGACCACGGGGGATGCGGGCGAAGTCTTGGCAGATGCGGTGGTGAAGTCGGTGGTGCTGAGGTCAGCAGTGGCGTGGGGTGACGAGCTGAGTGAGGCCGGGCCGGGTGCCGTTGCCTGGTAGTCCCGTAGTGCAGAGGCGACCTCTCGGGCGTAGAGGACTGCAGGTCCGTACAGGTCGCCGGGCGGTGCTCCGGCCGCCTCGGCCTCCGCCCGGGTTGAGGCGGCCGTGCGCTCGACCTCGGAGGCCGGCAGGCCGTGGGAGGCGAGCTCCACGGCGAAGCTTCGGTACCAGTCGGTCGTCGTGTTCTGTGCTGGGTCCCTGGCTTCCTCGGGCCGGCTCATGAGGGGGCCTCCGTGTGCGCCTTCCGGCCTTCGATGAGAGCGCCGACCGCCGTGGAGAAGGTCCGCCACTCGGCCCGTCGTGCGGCGAGCTCGGTGTGTCCGGCGTCCGTCAGCTCGTAGTACTTGCGGGCGGGCCCGGAGGTGGAGGGGCGCCAGGAGACCGCGAGGAGGCCGCGCTTCTCCAGGCGCATGAGAGCCGGGTAGAGCGTGCCGCCGGGTACCTCGTCCAATCCGGCGGCGGCGAGCCGCTGGGCCAGGGATAGCCCGTAGTCGGCGTGCTCGGCCAGCAGCGAGAGCAGACAGGGTTCCAGGAATCCGCGCAGGAGGCGCGCCGCTGATGAGTCCATGGTTTATAGACTACCTAGTTACTAGGTTATCTGTCTACTGGACTGGCGTGCCGGTTCCCAGGGGCCGATCTGTCACGGATGGCGACTTTTAGGTGGGGCGGTGCTGCTTCATGCTGGTGGGCCTGGGGCGTCTGCGCAGGTCAGGCCGGTGCGGATGGGTCGGCGGCCGCAGCCGTCCGCCTGAAAAGTCGCCAGGAGTGACAGATCTGGGCGTAGAAGACGCACATCCGCCGCCGACGGGTTGACAACCGTCGGCGGCGGATGGTGAATCGGGAAGATCGGTGAGAAACCGAGGGGCGCCTCAGCGGTGCACCTCAGCCCTGCCGGTACTCGCCCTGGTAGACGTAGAGGAAGGGCATATTGCCGCGCAGCCCGTGCCGGATGGAGGAGGAGACGACCTCCTTGGCGGTGACGGCGGCCTCAAGCGGGGAGGCGCCCTTGGCGAGCTCGGCAGTCACCGCGGCGGCCAGGGTGCAGCCGGCGCCGTGGACGCGCTCGGTGCCCACGGCCTCAACCTCGAGGACCTCCAGGGTGGTGCCGTCGTAGAAGACGTCCAGCGCGGTGCCGGTGCCCAGCGACGGGCCGGCCTTGGCCAGGACATTGGGGACGCCCTGGTCATGGATGCGCTTGGCGGCGTCCTTGAGCTGCTCGACCGTGGTGATCTCCTCCATGCCCGCCAGCGTGGCGGCCTCGAAGAGGTTCGGGGTGGTCATCGTGGCGCGCGGCAAGATCTTGGTGCGCAGGGCGTTGTCCACCTCGAGCGCGCCCCCGAACTCCTGACCCTTGCAGATGAGGACCGGGTCGAGCACCACGGCGGGGAAGTCGTAGGTCTCCAGGGCCTGCTCGACGACATCGATGGTGGGCGCCGTCCCCAGCATGCCGATCTTGACGGCGTCAACGCGGGAGTGGACGGCGGCGCAGGTCTCGATCTGGTCGGCGATAACGCCGGGATCCACCGGGACGAAGCGGTGGTTCCACCCGTCCTTGGGGTCCATGGACACGATGCAGGTCAGGGCCGTGCAACCGTAGACGCCGAGGGTGTGGAAGGTCTTGAGGTCGGTCTGGGCGCCGGCGCCGCCCGAGGCCTCGGAGCCGGCGATGGTCAGGGCGATGGGAAGGGGTGCTGCTGTCATGGTCCTAGCCTGCGTCCTGATCGGGGTCGGTGGCCATCTGGGCGCACCGCGTGTTTGAGCAGCGGTGAGCGTGCAGCGGTTCCTGGCACCTTCGGTACCCGTCTGATGCTGTGGCGCCGTAGCTCCGCGGCGCCGTGGGTGCAGGCGTGGGCGCTGATGTGGGTGCTGCACCAACCATCAGTGTCTGCCGGTGAAAGTGCCAGAAACCTGACAGGTGCCTGCTATCTGACCCACAGTCTCGTATGGTGACAATTACTTCGTCGAGTTTGCACGCGTGCAGGTTGGAGACAGCACGACCGTGCTCTACAGCCTGGATTTGGTAGCCCGGATTCAGGTTTCGACAGATCGCATCGCCTATGAAGGGGGACTCATCACATGACTGAGTACATCGCCGCCATCGTCTATCCGGAGAAGTCCACGACCTACGAGGCCTTCAGCAAGATCAGCGCCGCTTCCGAGCGCCTGGGAATCGTCGGTGCCGTCCTGGTCGAGCGCGATGCCGATGGTCGGGTGACGATCCCCGAGGGGGAGGACGGTCGTGCCGGTCTGGGCCTGGGAACCGGCTCGCTCATCGGTGTTCTTGTCGGAGCCCTGGGAGGTCCGATCGGGATGCTGCTGGGGCTGGGGGTCGGCTCGGCCACCGGCGCCGCGGTTGACGTCTCCCGGGCGGATGTCGGGGATCTTGCCGTGAGCACTTTCGCCAACATGCTGGCGCCGGGATCCAACGCCATCATCGTCCAGACCGATGAGGGCGGCAGCACCGCTCCCCTGGACGCGGCCGTGGCTGAGCTCGGGGGCTCGATCGTGCGTCGTCCCCTCGATGAGGTCCTTGCTGAGCTCGAGGCGCAGGACGATGCCGCCGAGGAGGCCGCTGAGGCGGCGCGTCGGGCGATGCGTGAGGAGAAGCGTCAGGAGCGCAAGGAGAACCGGGAGCGCCGTATCGAGGCGCTTCGCGAGAAGTTCCGCCGCCACTGAGAATGGGCGCGACGCCGGCACAAGCTCGTGCCGGCGTCGTCGTCTGAAGTGACGAGCGACCGGGCTCGGTCGGACCGACGTGGTTCGATCGGGCCCGGCGCTCCTGCGGAGAGGCGCGTCCCCGCGGGCTCAGGCGTTGGCGATGGTCCAGCGGTGGCCGCGGTGCGCGTCCTTCTCGGCCTCGTCCACCAGGGCGACGGCGAAGTCGGCCACGGAGATCTCACTGCCCGCGGGCTGGTCGGTGCCCTCGGTGTAGGTGCCGGTGCGCGGCTTGTCGGTGAACTCCGGGGCGGGGGAGAGCAGGGTCCAGTTCAGAGAGCTGCCGGCCTCGCGGTAGAGGTCGAGGATCTCGGTGAAGGCGAGGGCCTCGGGCTTGTACTCCTCGGGGAACCCGGGGGTGTCCACCAGGCGGGTGCCGTCGGGGGTGAGCAGGGAGCCGGCGCCGCCGACGATGATGAGCCGGCCGGTGGGGGCCGCCGCGATGAGGGCGCGGTGAGCGTCAATGACGGGCTGGGCGGACTCTCCGCGGCCGGCGGAGACCGCGATGACGGTGGCGTCGGAGCCGTTGACGAGGTCGACGACGGCCTGCGTGTCTGCCAGGGTGAGGGTGACGTCCTGCGCGGCTCCCTCGGCGTGACGGCCCGAGCGTGAGGCGGAGACGACCTCGTGGCCGCGGCCGGCGGCCTCGGTGACGGTGGCCGAGCCGACCATGCCGGTTCCTCCGATGACGGCGATCTTCATGACTTCCTCCAGGTAGGTGGTGTGCTGGTTTGAGGCGAGTGCGTCGGGTGTCGGCGAACTCGCAATGACTCGATGGTATGATTTGGATACTGAGTACCTCAAAGTAACTAAGGGAGTGTGTTGTGTCACGGACTGAGGGGCTGATGGCTGAGCGTCGGAAGGCGGCACGAGGCGGCGCCAGCAGTGCGAGGAGCGCCGTCGCCGCTCGCGGCATCGACACCGCGAATGTGGGGAGCGCGATGGAGCTGTCCTCAAGCGAATCAGGAGAGGCGGCTCTTCAGGAGAGCGCCCCATGCTGCGCGGCTCCCGCCGGAGAGGGAGCTCAGGCTCCGGTCTTCGACTTCGACGTCCTCTCGCCCGCCTGCCCGTCGCGCACGGTACTGCGTCACGTCGTCGACCGCTGGACCCCGCTGGTGGTGATGGTCCTGGCCGACGGGCCGAGCCGCTTCGGGGAACTGCGCGCGAGGGTCGGCGGGGTCACGCCCAAGGTCCTCACCCAGACGCTGCGATCCATGGAGCGCGACGGCCTGGTGACACGCACCCAGCTGCCGGGCGTGCCGCCGCGGGTCGACTACGAGCTGACCGACCTGGGCCGCAGCCTCCAGGAGCCTATCGATGCGCTGCGCACCTGGATCCACACCCACTCAGCCCAGATCCTGGCCCACCGCGAGTCCTACGACGCCGTCGGGCCCTGAGGCCCCAGGGCGCTCGGGACGTGAGTGCGCCTGTCTCTGCGGCCGGGGACGTGCCGCGCGTGCGGGGACAGGATTTCCGTCCCCGACGGCGTCGAATGTCCCCGCCCGGAATGACACGCCCCCGACCGTGCGCAATGTCCCTATCGATGGTGGGCCGGCGGGAGCGGGCGCAAACGCTGGGCGCCGCGGGCTCAGGAAGTGGGGTGGCGCCTGTTGATGGTTGCTGGTGCCCGTCGGGGGCCGACTGTGCGGCCGACTGCGCCGCCGCCCCGCCGATGGCCGCCCTGACACAACGACAAAACCGGCAACCCCCACCTACGCT
>NZ_KV811031.1:149987-158661 GCF_001812965.1 Actinomyces sp. HMSC075C01 | reverse complement strand
CGACAAAACCGGCAACCCCCACCTACGCTCCCTGGCCCCTACGACCACTAACCACCCACACCCCTTGGAATCAATCATCTAGGCTGTCCTCGACGGGGCTCCGCGGTCAAGCTGCGTCTAATTGCTGGCATTCTCCGGGCGATGCTCACAGTGGTTTTCCAGCGGGAAACAAGGGGCCGCGTGGGTCGGGGTGGAAGCGTGTGGGCGGCGCCCTCGGAGCGGCGAATGCATCCGCTGCGACGCGAAGGCGCCCATGATGACGATCCGACGACCGAAAGGCTGGAACCATGACCGACTACATCGCCGCCATCAACTTCCCTGAGCGCAGCAAGACCTACGAGGCCTTCAGCAAGATCAAGGCCGACTCCGAGCGGCTCGGGGTGGTCAGCGCTGCCCTGGTCGAGATCGACGAGAACGGCCGGGTCACGGTCCCGGAGGGCGAGGACGCGCGCGCCGGCCTGGGGATGGGCGCCGGCTCTCTCATCGGGGTCCTCGTTGGCGCCCTGGGCGGACCCATCGGGATGCTCCTGGGCCTGGGGGTCGGCGCCATGACCGGCGCCGCCGTCGACGCCGGCCGGGCGGAGGCCGGGGGGCTCGCCGTGGCGACCCTTGCCGGGACGCTGGCCCCGGGGACCAACGGGATCCTCGTCCAGACCTCCGAGCCCGGCAGCACGGCGCCGCTGGACGCCGTCGTCGCCGAGCAGGGCGGTGCGATCGTGCGCCGCCCGCTCGACGAGGTTCTGGGCGAGCTCGAGGCCCGTCAGGCCGCCGAGGAGGAGGCCGCCCGGGCCGCCCGCGAGGCGCTGCGTGAGCGCAAGCGTCAGGAGCGCAAGGAGAACCTGGACCAGCGCATCGAGGCCCTTCGGGCCAAGTTCGGTCGCGCCTGACGTGCGCACCGCCGTCCGGGACAGGATTTCCGTCCCCGACGGCGTCGAATGTCCCCGCCCGGAATGACACCCCCCGACCGTGCGCAATGTCCCCGTCGGTGGTGGGACGGTGGGGTCAGGTGGCCGGGGCCGCGGGCTCAGGAGGTGGGGCCGCGCCCGGCGGCGCCTGCTGGTGCCCGTCGGCGGCCGACTGTACTGCCGACTGCGTGACCGACCGCGCCGCCGCCCCGCCGATGGCCGCCCTGACCGACGGGACGATGAGGAAATCAGTACCGCGACGGCGCCGAATCGGGGACCATGGATTCATGAGCGCCGCCACTTCCCTCCCGCCCTCCCTCAACGACATCGTCTTCCACGTCCTGGACCCGCTTGAGGCAGTTGAGCGGGACATCTTCCTCACGCGCGCCGAGGCCTGGTACCCCGACCTCCTCGACGGGCTCACCACCCTCTACGGCGACGCCGCCGAGGAGGAGGCACTCAACCTGCTGGCCCTGGCCGCCCGGGCCTACGCGGAGCGCGACTACGAGCTGCGCCGCCTGGACCTGGCCCGCACCCTCGATCCCGCCTGGGCCCAGCACCCGGGCCGCGTCGGCTACGCCGCCTACACCGAGCGCTTCGCCGGCACCCTGCGCGGCGTGGAGGACCGCATCGACTACCTGCGCGAGCTGGGTGTCACCTACCTCCACCTCATGCCCCTGCTCACCCCGCGCCCCGGCGACTCCGACGGCGGCTACGCGGTGGCCGACTACCGCACCGTGCGCCCCGACCTGGGCACCATGGAGGACCTCGAGCACCTGGCCGGCGAGCTGCGCGCCGAGGGCATCTCCCTGGTGGTGGACCTCGTCCTCAACCACGTGGCCGCCGAGCACGAGTGGGCGGTACGGGCCCGCGCCGGCGAGCAGCGCTACCGCGACTACTTCCTCATCTTCCCCGACCGCACCGAGCCCGACGCCTACGAGCGCACCCTGCCGGAGGTCTTCCCCGACTTCGCCCCCGGCAACTTCACCTGGGACGACGGCGTGGGCGGCTGGGTGTGGACCACCTTCAACTCCTTCCAGTGGGACCTCAACTGGCGCAACCCCCGCGTCATGGCCGAGTTCGCCGGCATCGTCCTGGACCTGGCCAACCGCGGCGTCGAGGTGCTGCGCCTGGACGCCATCGCCTTCACCATCAAGCGCAAGGGCACCGACTGCCAGGGCCAGCCCGAGGTCCACGCCATCACCGAGGTCCTGCGCGCCCTGACCCGCATCGCCTGCCCCGCCGTCGACCTCAAGGCCGAGGCGATCGTCGCCCCCACCGAGCTCCTCCAGTACCTCGGCCAGGGCAAGTACACCGGCAAGGTCTCCGACCTGGCCTACCACAACTCCCTCATGGTCCAGATCTGGTCCATGCTCGCCGCACGCGACACGACGCTGGCCGTCGAGGCCCTCCAGAACCTGCCGGTCGAGCCCTCCACCGCCACCTGGATCACCTACCTGCGCTGCCACGACGACATCGGCTGGGCCATTGACGACGACGACGCGGCCGCCGTCGGCCTGTCCGGCTACGACCACCGGTCCTTCCTGGCCGACTGGTACAGCGGCGAGTACCCCACCTCCGACGCCGCGGGCCTGGTCTTCCAGCACAACCCGGCCACCGGGGATCGGCGCATCTCCGGGACGGCCGCCTCACTCATCGGGATCGAGGCCGCCGCCCAGGCCTGGGAGGGCGTCACCGACGAGACCCCCGAGCACGAGGCCGAGGCGCTGTGGACGTGGCGCGAGGAGCGGATCCACGCCCTGCGCATGGCCCACGCCATCGTCTACGGCTGGGGCGGCATCCCCGTCTTGTGGAGCGGGGACGAGCTCGCCCAGCCCAACGACCCCAATTGGGACACCGAGCCCGGCCACGAGGCCGACTCGCGCTGGGCCGGTCGCCCCCGCCTCGATAAGGCCCGGCTGGCCAACCGCCACGACCGCTCCACCGTCGAGGGGCGCGTCTTCACCGACCTGGCGCGGATGGCGCAGGTGCGTGCCGGCCTGCCCCAGCTCGACGCCGCCGTGCGCACCCAGGTCCAGGACGTCGACGACCCCGGGGTGCTGGTGACCTACCGCGACCACCCGCGCGGCAGCTTCGTGGGCGTGTACAACGTGACGCCGCAGTGGCGCTCGGTGGCCGCCGACCAGCTCGCCCGGCTCGGCGTCATGGGGGCCACCGACGTCCTGACCGACACGGTCCCCTTCGGCTCCACCACGCTGGACGGGGCGGGGGACGGCCGTGTGCCCGTACCGCCCTACGCCGCCTGGTGGCTGGTGCGCCCCACGGACTGACGGTCTGGGCTTTCATGTAACCACGCCCGGAGCGACGAGCGGGCTGTTGTGTCACAAATGGAGACTTTTCGGTCGGCGGCTGTGCTCACAGGGTCGATGCTGAACGCATATGCGCAGGTGAGAAGCCTGCCGGTAGAGACCAGACGAACGACTTGTGTATGAAAAGTCGCCAATCGTGACACCGAAGGCCTATTTGGGGCTGAGATCGCAAAGCTCGGGGGCCGAGGTGGGCTGCCAGGGGGAGGTTGGGTCGGCCTCCTCGATGGCGGCCGCCGGCTTGGCCGAGGCCCTGGGCGGGACGCCCGCCCAGGTGGAGAACGCCGCCGAGATCGCCATGGAGCATAACTTGGCTCACCTGCGACCCGGTGGGCGGCCTCGTCCGGATCCCCTGCATCGAGCGCAACGCGGCGGCCGCCGTCAAGGCCATCAACGCCGCCCGCATGGACCTGTGGGGCGAGGGCCGGCACGCCGTCAGCCTCGACACCGTCGTTGAGACGATGCGCCAGACCGGCGAGGACATGCTTGCCAAGTACAAGGAGACCTCCCGCGGCGGCCTTGCCGTCAACGTCGTGGAGTGCTGAATAAGTCGCTCTGCAGGAGATAGAGGCGACCATAGGTGCAGTGGTGAGCGCCGAGTCGTCGAGGTCGTACCTTATGCCTCGCGTTCGTACCCTTAACCCCCGAACGCAAGGCCTACCCTACGAACGCGACGGCGGCCTACGCTGTGTTGTCTCATGACATCTGAGACACTGAGGCTTATTCACAGCGTCCGCCGAAGGTGCTGTGACCTGCGCAGATGTCGGCGCCGGCTAGTCCTGTGAATAAGCCTCCTCGACCTATCGTGAACCGACGCGCTTCGGGGGCCGCAGCGTTGCGCTGCGGCCCCCTTCAGTGTCCAGCCCGGGTCAGCTGCTCTGGGCGGTGCTGGACTGACTGCTGGACTGGCTGTTCTGGTTGCTCTGGTTGCCGGACTGCTGGCCGTTGGACTGCTGCCCGCCACCGGGCTGCTGGCCCTGCCCGCTACCGGGCTGACCGCCCTGACCTCCCTGGCCTCCCTGACCACCACCCATGGGACCGCCCGTCCCGGCCGACAGCGCCGAGGCCGTCCCCGTCGCCGAGCCGCCCGACGACGTCGCCACCGTGTACTGCTGGCCCTCGGTGAGCCCCAGCACCGTGATCGCCTCAGCCGTGAAGTCCACCTTGAGCGAGGCCACCTGCGACCCGGAAGCATCTGTGACGGTGAGCGTGTCCCCCGCGCTCACCGACGGCGAGCCCGTCAGCCCCACGAGCTGGCTCTCGCCGTTGGCGTCCACCGAGCCGTCCATCGCACCGGCCTGACCCGAAATCACCACGATCCCGCTCTTGACGTAGGCCGAGCCGTTGGAGTCGATACCGTCGGAGGAGGCGTAGGAGACCTCCACCTCGCCGCCGCTGATCGTCAGCACCGAGCCGTCGTCGGACTCGGAGTCGGCATTCTCATGCCCCTCAATGACGTGATCGCCGTTGGAGGCGTTGATGCCGTCGTCGCCGGCCGCGATGGACAGCTCCCCGCCGGCCACGTTGATGAACGCCGCCTGCAGCCCCTCATCGGCCGCGTTGACGGTGACCTTCCCGGAGTCCTGCGTGTAGCTCACCCCGGCGTTGATGCCCTTGGGCGAGGGCGTCGAGGAGTCCGTCGTCGACTCCTGCCCGGGCGGGGCCTGCTCCTCAACGGTGGCGTTCGCCTGGCCGCCGCCGGCCGTGACCGTCAGGGTCGTGTCCTTGACGGTGACGTCCGTGGTCGCCGAGATCGCGTCGTCGGTGGAGGTCAGCGTGATGCTCGCCTTGCCCAGGGAGACGAAGCCCTTCGTCTCATCGTCGCCCTCACTGGACTTCAGGGCGTCGTCGCCGGCCTCCACCGTCAGCGTCCCGGACTCCACCACCAGGTAGTCCTTGCCGCGCAGGCCGTCGTCGGCGGCCTTGACCTTGATGGTGGTGCTGCCGGTGATGATGAGGCCGTTCTTGGAGGAGATGCCGTCCTTGTAGGAGCCGGTCACGTCCAGCTGGCCGGTCCCGGTGACGGTGAGGGTGTCGGAGGAGAACAGGGCCGCGGTGGCCTCCTGCCCCGAGGCGTAGCTCGCACCGTCGGTCAGCGTGTTCTTGGAGTCCTTGGCCAGGACCACGATCGCGTTGCCGGCGTCCTGGATGTCGATGGCCGGCCCGTCCGAGCTCGTGATGCTCGCGCCGCTGAGGACCAGGCGCACGTCCGCCTTGGGGGCGTTGACGACGATCCGCCCGTTGCTGAGCTCGCCGCTGATGACGTAGGTGCCACCGCCGCTGATGGTGACGGTGCCCCCATCGACCTTCACGTTGCTCGACGCCGACCCGCTGGCCGAGGCCGACGACCCCGACAGCGTGATCGTGGTGGCCGACGACGTGTCCGGGGTCCCGGCGTCGTCCGCGGAGCTCGAGGCGTCCTGCACCGAGGCGTTCGCTCCCAGGATGTCGGAGACGCTCGCGCCGGTCGACGCCTTGGCGACCGACGAGGAGATCGTTGTCCACGTCGTGCCCGACTCACTCGAGCTCGAGGCGCTGGCGTTGCCGGAGGCCGAGGAGGTCGAGCAGCCGGCCGCCAAGGCGATCGCGGCCAGGAACGCGACGGCTCCGGTCGCCCGACGGCGGAGTCGGTGGAGGGGCTTGGTCGTCGTCTTGGTGGTTTTCATGGTGTCTGGCCTCTTCTTCTCGGGTTCTTCTCGGGTCCGGTGTCGGATCGTGGGTGGTCTGGGGCGGCGCTCAGGCGGCGATCGCGGTGGCGCGCATGGCGCCGATGCTCTCCAGGCTGGAGCGGTCGGTGCCGAACAGGTCGGCGAGCTCGTGGGTCAGGGTCCGGTACCACCGGTTGGCGGGCAGCTCGGGGTGGAGCAGTGCCATGCCGGTGGCGTACTTCGAGATGCGGGTGGGGCGGTGGCCGGCATCCCACAGGGCGCGGTCCGCAGGTGAGGGCGTGGCCGGGTTCTTCGTCTCGACGACGGCGACACCCGCTACCGCCACCGGCTCTCCGTCGTCGATGGCCTCGGTCAGGTGGACCGGGCGCAGGACCTGCGGGGCCCCGGCGCCGACGGCGGTCCTCTCGCGTGCCACCGGCGTCAGGCGCCGCCAGGTCAGGGCCGTGTCGATGGTGGCCCGGGCCTCGGCCTCAGGCAGGTGCAGGGTGGTGCGCTCATAGGTGGTGGCCAGCACCGGCCGCAGCGCGGCGGCGACCTGCTGGGCCGCGGCCGGGCCGGTGACCCCCGTGCTCGCCAGGCAGGCGGCCACGAAGGCGCGCCCTGGGCCGGTGAGGCAGGAGGCGTCGTCGGGGTGGTAGCCCATGCGCCGCTTGACGGTGGTGCCGCGTGCGCCACGGGTCTTGACCTCCAGGAAGCACAGGCCGGAGTCCAGGTAGGTGCGGGTGCGCACCTTGAAGCGCCGACGCCGCTTGCGAGCCGCGAGCATGAAGGCCTCCAGCCCCGGGGTGTCGAAGTAGGTTGAGGCGTAGGAGAAGCGGCGCCTCCCGTCGATGTCCAGGACCCGGGCGTCGGCGGTGAGGCCGTCCACGAGGCTCTGCGCGCGCTCCAGCGGCACCAGGTACTTGCGGTCCACCCGGGTCAGCAGGCCGGCGGCGCCGTTGAGCTCGGCGAGACTGGTGGAGGCCAGGTGGTCGGCGCTCAGGGGGGCCGACGTCGGAGCCTGAGGCGCCACGCAGGAGGCTGCCGGGGAGGGGCTCGCGGTCGTCATCGAGATCCTTGTCGAGATCGTCGTCGAGGTCATCATCGGGGGTCCTTGTCTGTCCTGGTCTGTCCTGTCGGGCTCGTTCGGACCAGCGGTCAGCGCGAGGCCACGGCGGCGGGTGAGGCCGCCTGGTTGCTGGAGCGAGTGACGTACTGGGCGGCCGGCGCCATGGTGAGGGGCTGGGCCTGGACGGCCTGGGGGCGGGCGCCGGTCTGCGCGGCGTTCAGGCGCGTGCCGTTCCAGGACTGGGCGGTCTGCGCCTCGCGGGCGACGGCGCCGACCGGCTCGGTGGCCGACTGCGCGGCGGGGACGGCGTCGTCGAAGGCCGTGGCGGTCTCGAGCTCGGCGGGGGTGTGGCGCGGCACCCGGAAGCGGACATCGACGGTGGTGGTGTCGTTGACCAGGTCGAGACGCTGGACCTCCACCGAGCGGACCTGCCCGCCCAGGGTGTGCTCCAGGTGGGCGATGAGGGCGGTCTCGTTGGTGATGGCGTGGTCGAGGACGATCACCTGGTGACGGTTGCGGCGCATGAGCGCGGGGTGGTCGCCGATCCACAGGGCGGCGACGACGGTGCCCATGAGGGCCGCCACCATCCCGATGGGCGCGGTCTGGATGCCGCCGAGCAGGCCCAGGGCCAGGGCCGCGAAGAAGTAGGCGACCTCGTGCTGGGCCAGCTCGGTGGAGCGCAGGCGGATGATGGACAGGACCCCGAAGAGCCCCAGGCCCAGGCCGGCTGCGACGCTCGCCGTCGACAGCAGCAGGGTGACGGCCAGGACGCCCACGTTGACGCCGATATAGGCGGCCATGAGGTCCTTGCGCGAGTGGCGTGGGGCGTAGAGGGCCCCGACCAGGACGGTGAGGGCGGTCAGGTCGGCGGCGATGTAGGTCAGGGTGGTCAGGCTCATCGGGAGGCTCCTGTCGGGTCGTTTTCGGACCGGTGACGGGGCCTGACCGCGGGGTGGGCAGCAGGGGTGCGCCCTCAGCGCGCCGCGGCGTTGTGCGGCTCCGTCCGTTGAGAAACAGTCAACGGGCGCATTCCATGAGCGCGCTGTGAACAGGGCATGGGGGAGGCATGACTTACCGCGCCGCGGCATGAGGCGGCCAGCAGCGCCTCCGCAGGCGGGTGGAGCCCGTGACTGGCGGAGGCGCTGGTAAGAGGTGAGGTGGAGGCGTGACGGGGCTGCTCAGGCCGCGAGCTGGCGCGACTGGACCTGACGCCAGTAGCGCCCCAGGTCCCGCTTGATGGTGCGGTTCCACCGGTTAGTGGGCAGTTTCCCGTGCAACAGGGCCATGCCGGTGGCGTACTTCGAGATGCGGGCCGGCCGGTGCCCCTGGTGCCACAGGAGGCGATCCGTGGGGGAGGCCGTGGAGGGGTTCTTCGTCTCGACGACGTTGAGGTGGCCCACGGAGACGCCTCGTTCGAGGCGCTTGCCGTCAGGGCCGAACAGGTCCCAGGTGAGCTGGGTGTCGAAGGTGGCGCGGGCCTCGTCGTGAGGCAGGTGCAGGGTGGTGCGGCTGTAGGTGGAGTCCATGACCGGGACGAGGGCATCGGCGATCGTGCGCGCCTCGTCGGGGGTGCAGGTGCCGGACTCCACGAGGCGCTCGATCACGAACAGGTGACCGTCGGGCGTGATGCGGTCGGCGTCGTCGGGGTCGTACTTGAAGCGGTCCTTGACCGTGGCCTCGCGCGACCCGTTGGTCTTGACCTCCAGGAAGCACAGGCCGGAGTCC
>NZ_KV811031.1:115319-149887 GCF_001812965.1 Actinomyces sp. HMSC075C01 | reverse complement strand
AGCACAGGCCGGAGTCCAGGTAGGTGCGGGTGCGGATCTTGTAACGCCGACGGCGCTTGCGGGCCGCCAGGAAGTAGGCGTCCAGGCCCGGGGTGTCGAAGTAGGTCGAGGCGTAGCGGAAGTGGCGCAGGCCGTCGATCTGGAGGACCCGGGCCCGCGGGGCCAGGTGGCTGATGACGTGCTGGGTGTCGCCCGGGGGCACTAGGTACTTGCGGTCCATGCGAGTCAGGAGACTTGCCTCGGAGTTGAGCTCGGTGAGGGTGATCGTGTTGATGCCGTCGGTGTTCAGCACGGTGCAGTCCTTTCCGGGGTCGGCAGTGGCGAGGTGGGGCCGGTGCTGCCGGGCAGCAGCGGTGGCGGTGGTGTGGGGAGGAGGTGGCCGCGTGACGGGCGCACGGTGGGTGCACTGGATGTGCTGGGTGCGCGGTGTTGACGCGGTGGCGCCGCAGGTGAGGCGGGCCGGCTGGGTCAGTTGTAGCGGGGCTGCACCATGGACGGAGGGTTGCCCACCTGAGCGTGCTGCTGGGAGGCGTGCTGCCGGCGGTGGCCGGTGATCCAGTCGTACCGGGGTGGGGCGGTGGCTGCTCTCGCGGCGCTGTCGGCCACGGGGGCCTCGGGCCAGAGTTGCTGGCTGGCGGGCTGAGCCTGAGTAGCGGCCTGAACGGGGGCCTGAGGCGGAGCCTCCCGGACCAGGTGGGGACCCTGCACCACCTTCTCCTGCTGCACCTGGGCGGCCGGTGGCTGAGCGGGCCTGGCTGCGCGGGAGCGAGGACGCAGCCGGTAGTGGACCTCGACGATGGTGGTGTCATTGACCAGGTCCAGGCTCTTGAGGTCAACGCTGCGCACCTGGGCGCCGAGCAGGTCCTCGAGCTCGGTGATGAGCTCGTTCTCGTCGCTGATGGCCCGGTCAAGGGTGACGACCTGGTTGCGGTTGTGGCGCATGAGCGCCGGGTGGTCCCCCACCCACAGCGAGGCGAGGAGGAGGGCCATGAGGATGGCGACGATGATGAGGTGGGTCTTGATGCCGCCGAGCAGGCCCAGGGCCAGGGCCGCGAAGAAGTAGGCCACCTCCCCTTGGGCCAGGGAGGAGGAGCGCAGGCGGATGATGGACAGGACGCCGAAGAGCCCCAGGCCCAGGCCCGCTCCGACGTTATCGCTCGTTGACAGCAGCAGGGTGACGGCCAGGACGCCCACGTTGACGCCGATATAGGCGGCCACGAGGTCTCGGCGCCCGTGGCGCGGGATGTAGAGGGCCCCGACCAGGATGGCGAGCGCCACCAGGTCGGCACCGATGTAGGCCAGTGTCAGTGGTAGATCGTGCAACACCTGCTGCATGAGGATGTCCTTGGGGGAGGCGGGCCGGGAACCGTATTGTTACGATAACATAACAATATGTCCGCTTATATAAATCATGCTAGGGCGTCGGTCTCGTGCTCGGTGTGAGGCTGCATACCCTGGACGGCCTCCTTGCGTCCCACGGCGTCTCCCGGCTTCGTGTTGTAGGTGTGAGGTGCTGGTCGGAGCAATCGCCTTCAGCTGCTTCCGGTCTCGACTGCTTGCTGGGTGTTCGCTGGATGTGACGACACGCCGAACGGGCGTGTCTGAGGGGGTGAATTCTGCGTCTCCGTCCCCAGGGCTGGGGGTAGAGCGCCGACGGCGACCGTCCCTGCCTGTGGCTAAGGCTCGCGAATAGATGTCGTACCCGTGTAGGACCATCGTTGTGCGGATTGCGGGGATGGGGTCGAGGGCCTCTGGCGGGGTGCTCACGGACTGTCTCCACCAGCCGTCCACAGTGAGGTCAAGGTTTTCCACAGAGGGGAGGGGTGGTGTGCACAGGGCCACGTTAGACACAGCATCTTGGGGTGATGGACCCGGATCACCCCAAGGGGTAGTGTCTTGCTCTGCGGGGCCATTCTGGCCTCCCGTGAATGACAAGCGTGTGGTGCCGCCGGCGCAGTCCCTGTCCGGGGACGGGCCGCAGTCACCGCCACCCGATCCTGAGGAAGAGACGGACATGGCGATCACCATCTACAGCAAGCCCAACTGCGTCCAGTGCACGGCCACCTACCGTGCCATGGACAAGGCAGGCCTGTCCTACGAGACGGTGGACATCTCCTTGGACGCCCAGGCCCTCGAGCAGGTCAAGTCCCTGGGGTACGCCCAGGCTCCCGTCGTCGTCGCCGGAGAGGACCACTGGTCCGGTTTCCGTCCGGACAAGATCAAGACCCTTGCCCTGGCCGTCGAGTCCGTCGCGGTCTGAGGCCGCGGGGGCGCGCCGTGAGTAGCGGGCCTCTGCTGGTCTACTTCTCCTCCACCTCGGAGAACACGCACCGATTCGTGGGCAAGCTCGGCTTCCCGACGGCGCGTATCCCCCTGAGGCGCACGGATCCGCCGTTGACCGTGCACGAGGAGTACGTCCTGGTCGTCCCCACCTACGGTGGCGGCTCCGTCAAGGGGGCGGTGCCCAAGCAGGTCATCGCCTTCCTCAACAACCCGAACAATCGGGCGCTGTGCCGGGGCGTCATCGCCTCGGGCAACACCAACTTCGGCCAGGCCTACTGCCTGGCGGGTGACATCATCGCCAGCAAGCTGGGGGTGCCGTTCCTGTACCGCTACGAGCTGCTCGGCACCCCCACGGACGTTGCACGCGTCAAAGAAGGATTGGAAGACTTTTGGCAGACACGCTGACGGACACCGGCTCAGAGACCGTGTCCTCCCCGGAGCTGGACTACCACGCGCTCAACGCGAAGCTGAACCTCTACGACGCGCAGGGCAGGATCCAGTTCGACGCCGACCATGAGGCGGCCCGGCAGTACTTCCTCCAGCACGTCAACCAGAACACGGTCTTCTTCCACGACCTGGAGGAGAAGCTCAAGTACCTGGTTGAGGAGGGCTACTACGAGGGCCACATCCTGGACAAGTACTCCCCGGAGTTCGTCAAGTCCGCCTTCAAGGCCGCCTACGCCCACAAGTTTCGCTTCGAGACCTTCCTGGGCGCCTTCAAGTACTACACGTCCTACACGCTCAAGACCTTCGACGGGAAGCGCTACCTGGAGCGCTTCGAGGACCGCGTCACCATGGTGGCCCTCACCCTGGCCGACGGCGATGAGCAGCTGGCCCTCGACCTCGTCGACGAGATGATGTCCGGCCGCTTCCAGCCGGCCACCCCCACCTTCCTCAACGAGGGCAAGGCCCAGCGCGGGGAGCCCGTGTCCTGTTTCCTGGTGCGCATCGAGGACAACATGGAGTCGATCGCCCGCGGCATCAACTCCGCCCTCCAGCTGTCCAAGCGCGGCGGGGGAGTGGCCCTCCTGCTGAGCAACCTGCGGGAGATGGGCGCCCCCATCAAGCGCATCGAGAACCAGTCCAGCGGCGTCATCCCCGTCATGAAGCTGCTGGAGGACTCCTTCTCCTACGCCAACCAGCTCGGGGCCCGTCAGGGTGCGGGGGCGGTCTACCTGCACGCCCACCACCCCGACATCATGCGCTTCCTGGACACCAAGCGTGAGAACGCCGACGAGAAGATCCGCATCAAGACCCTCTCGCTGGGCGTCGTCATCCCGGACATCACCTTCGAGCTGGCCCGCAACAACGAGGACATGTACCTCTTCAGCCCCTACGACGTCGAGCGCGTCTACGGCATGCCCTTCGCGGACATCAACGTCACCGAGAAGTACCGCGAGATGGTGGACGACGGGCGCATCAAGAAGAAGAAGATCAACGCCCGCACCTTCTTCCAGACCCTGGCCGAGATCCAGTTCGAGTCCGGCTACCCGTACGTCATGTTCGAGGACACGGTCAACAAGGCCAACCCCATTAAGGGCAAGGTCGTCATGTCCAACCTGTGCTCCGAGATCCTTCAGGTCTCCGAGCCCAGCGAGCTCAACGAGGACCTCACCTACGCCCACGTGGGCAAGGACATCTCCTGCAACCTGGGCAGCCTCAACATCGCCAAGACGATGGACTCCCCGGACTTCGCCCGCACGATCCGCACCGCCGTGCGCGGCCTGACCGCCGTCAGCGACCAGACCCACCTGCCCAGCGTGCCCTCGATCGACCGGGGCAACCACGAGTCGCACGCCATCGGCCTGGGGCAGATGAACCTCCACGGCTTCCTGGCGCGCGAGCGCATCCACTACGGCTCCGAGGAGGGCCTGGACTTCACCAACGTCTACTTCGCCAGCGTCCTGTTCGCCGCCCTGACGGCGTCGAACGAGATGGCCGTGGAGCGCGGGGAGAGCTTCGTGGGCTTCGAGGACTCGACCTACGCCAGCGGCGAGTTCTTCGAGAAGTACGTGACCCAGGACTTCGTGCCGGTCACCGAGCGCGTCAAGGAGATCTTCGCGGCCTCCAGCGTGCACGTTCCCACACGTGAGGACTGGGCTGAGCTGGCCGAGAAGGTCAAGAAGGGCGGCCTGTACAACCGCAACCTGCAGGCCGTGCCGCCCACCGGCTCGATCTCCTACATCAACAACTCCACCTCCTCGATCCACCCGATCGTGGCCAAGGTGGAGATCCGCAAGGAGGGCAAGATCGGCCGCGTCTACTACCCGGCGCCCTTCATGACGAATGACAACCTCGAGTACTACCGGGACGCCTACGAGATCGGCCCTGAGAAGATCATCGACACCTACGCCGTGGCCACCCAGCACGTGGACCAGGGGCTGAGCCTCACCCTGTTCTTCCCGGACACGGCCACCACCCGCGACGTCAACCGCGCCCAGATCTACGCCTGGCGCAAGGGCATCAAGACCCTCTACTACATCCGCCTGCGCCAGGCCGCCCTGACCGGCACCGAGGTCGAGGGCTGCGTCTCCTGCATGCTGTGAGCCGGAGTTGGTGGGCCTCTTTAAGGAAGTGGAAAGGATCTTGAGTGGGCCGCGTTGCCTACGGGGATGAGAGTGTTCGCCGCTCTGGTGTCTCTGAGTCGGTGTATTTTCTAGGCACATATATTGCAGATGAAGATCAATCCGATCTTGCTGATGCGCTCTCTGTGTATGTGCGTCAAGGTGGAAAACTACATTGGAGAGATCATACACCTCGCACGAAGCGAGCGGTCTGTGAGACTATCAGTGAGCATAATGCAAAATATCTTGTCGTTGCAGCCTCCCCTATTCCCGAGGGGAAGGGCGAGGAGCGTGCTGGGCAGCAGGCGTTGCACTGTTTAAGTGTGATGCTTGAAGGGGATTTTGGTGTGGATTCACTTATCCTCGAAAGAAGGCAGCAAACTCAGGATGAAAAGGACAAGAGGACGATTGCCTTAGCTCAGCGTAATAAGGTGTTGACGTCGGGATTTCGTTTGACTCACAGGTTTGGTCATGAAGATAAGCATCTATGGGTTCCTGATCAGGTGATCGGAGCACTGGGCGATCATTGGGCCGGCTCAGATGCTGGCGATAACTGGAGCATGATCGCTGACCGTGTGTGGGTTGAGCGTATTGATCCCCGTAGGTAGCGCGAACGCCGGGCCCACATGACGACACGGGTGCACCGGCGCTTACTTCCTCTCCGCGCCGTAACGCGGCGGCACACCAACTGTACGTCAGACTTGTAGGTATTGCCAGCAGTTGCGGCCGTTGTTGGCAATAGCGGCATAGGTCACACGTTTCCACCTCTTCTTGCAGCGCCATTAGCCGGCTGCAGCCGAGGACTCCTCGGCGCGGCGGCGCAGCTCGCGCACGGTGGCGTGCGGGTCCTCCCCGGCCGGGAACCCGCGCAGGCGCCAGTACATGGCCAGCAGGGAGCCGGTGATCGTGTGCCAGAAGGTCGCCACCGCGCAGGGCGCGGCCACCGCCGCGCTCAGGTACTGCAGGGCGAGCGTTGAACCGAGCCCGGCGTTCTGCAGGCCCACCTCGATACCGATCGTGCGGCGGTCGGCCCGCGAGACGCCGAAGGCTCGCGCCACGGCGTAGCCCAGGGCGTAGCCGGTTGCATTCTCCAAGGCGATTGCGGCGAACATGAGCGGCCCCGCGGTGGCGATGAGCGGCTGGCTCTTGGAGGCCACGGCCGCCACCACCGCGGCGATCGCCACGACCGAGACCCACGGCATCGCCGGCTGGATCCGGGCCACCTGCCGGTGGAAGAAGACATTGCAGGCCAGGCCCGCACCCACCGGCAGCAGCACGATCTGCACGATCGACAGTGCCATCGACCCGGCCGGCACCTGCATGTAGGTTCCGGCCAGCCACAGGGTCAGCAGCGGGGTGACGATAGGGGCGAGCATCGTGGAGAAGGCGGTCATCGACACCGAAAGGGCCGTGTTGCCCTTGGCCAGGTAGCTGACCACGTTCGACGTCGTCCCCCCGGGCACGCAGCCGATGAGGATGATGCCGACCTTGAGCTCGGGGGGCAGCGGCAGCAGGTTCGCTACGCTCCAGCCCACCAGCGGCATGATCGCGTACTGGCTGAGCACGCCCAGAATGACCGGCTTCGGGTGACAGGCGATCATCGTGAAGTCCGGGATGGACAGGGTCATCCCCATCCCCAGCATCGTGACGGCCAGCAACGGTGTCATGTAACCGGCCAGCGGCACGAAGGTGGAGGGTGAGAAGAAGGCGGCGAGGAAGGCGCCGAACATGATGAGCGGGAAGACCGTCACCGCGATGCGGGCGCTGCGGTCCTGCCTCTTCTCGGAGGCCGCGTCGGCGGAAGCCTCGACGTCGGGGGCCGCGCCCGTGGACTCCTTGGAGCGCGGTGCGGTGTCGGTGTCGGTGGGGGCTGTCATGGGATGCCTCGGATCATTGGTGGAGCATCAGCGGGGATACGCCCGGCGACAATAGTCCGAGGAGTGATACGTCGCCGTCTCAGTCCATCGTACGGACACGCTTCAGGTTCCGAGGCCTGAGGCGTTATTCGAGCTCGTCGTCAGTGTCGACGTCGTCGGAGTCGGGCTCGTCCTCGGGCTCACGCCATACCTCGTCGCAGCGGTGGACGCTCGTGGCGATGAGGCGCGCGTTGGGCAGGTCAACGGTGCGTACCCAGTGGCCGGCTGCTAACGGGTTCTTGCCGAAGTCCTCGTGCCGGTTGATGAGTCGCAGCACGAGCACCTCCTCGGGCACGTCAATGTGGATGAGCAGGTCGATCCGCTCGCGCACCGCGCCCCAACCGCGCGTCTCGAGCGCGAGATAGTTGCCCTCGGTGACGACGACGCCGGTCCCGCTCACGATGCTTCCGGCTGCCACGGACTCGTGGAGGTCCCGCCGGTACACCGGGACGAGGACCCGTGGGGCGCCGTCGGCCCGCACCCGGTCCAGGGTCGTCAGGTAGCCCTCGACGTCGAAGGTGTCGGGCGCGCCCTTGCGGTTGCCGCGCCCCAGCTCGTCCAGGACGGCGTTGGACAGGTGGAAGCCGTCCATGGCGACCAGCCCGGCGAAGATCCCCGCCGCTTTCAGCTCGGTCTCCAGCTGCGCAGCAATCGTTGATTTTCCCGAACCGGGAGCTCCCACAAGCCCGACGACGAGGCGCGCGGGTGCGTCGTCGGCCGCCAACCGCTGCCTGAGCTGGTCGACGAGGCTGCTGACAAGGGTGGGGGTTTCGCCCACCCGAACCGTTGGGCTCATGGAACTATTATCTCAGTCAACTAAGTGGCTGAGGCCTGGAGGCGGTATCTGTATCCATTGTGATGCTTTGCCGTTCCTCGTCTTCACGGGATCGGGCTCTCTCAGGAAAAAGACAGCAGCACCCCTCTCCTGCCGATGTCGACGGCGGAAGTCGACGGGAGTTGAAGCCAGCTGAGGCAAGGCCGGGACCTCTGGTTGGACTTGCCGGCCACCCGCTCCGGGGTCAGCACGGCGCCGGTGACGTGCTCCCATATCGCCGTCGGGCTGCGACAGCCCGCGAGCACTCCGGTCACGGCCAGGGACAGGACTGGGACGAAACGGCTATTGTGATGGCGAGCACGGTCGTAGTCTGAGGGAGTCCGCCATGCCGCGCGGCACGAAGTGGGTGCCGTACGCGACTCTTCCGACGTCAGGAAACACACCATGGCAGAGTCCTCTCAGTCGTCACCGTCCTCTTCCTCCCTGCCGCCGGCCACCTCCTCGCCCGCCTCGACCTCGGAGGAGGCCGGCTCGACCGTCAGCCGCATCAACGCTCGCATCATCGGCATCTGCGTGGCTGCCGCCCTGGGCGGGTTCCTCTTCGGCTTTGACACGGCCGTCATCAATGGCGCCGTCGACGCTCTCTCTGACCAGTTCGCTCTCAGCGATGCGCTCAAGGGCTTTTCCGTCTCCTCGGCGCTCATTGGCTGCACGGTCGGCGCCTGGTTCGCCGGGCCGGTTTCCAACCGGATGGGGCGGGTGCCGGTCATGCTCATCGCCGCTGTCATGTTCCTGGCCTCCGCGCTCGGATCGGGACTGGCCTTCGGCGTCATCGACTTCATCGTGTGGCGTGTGGTGGGCGGCCTAGGAGTGGGGGCGGCCTCCGTCATCGCCCCGGCCTACATTGCCGAGGTCTCTCCGGCGAGCGTGCGCGGCCGTCTGGGCTCCCTCCAGCAGCTGGCGATCGTCGTCGGCATCTTCTCCTCCCTGCTGGCCGACGCCTGGTTCTCCGGTCAGGCCGGCGGGGCCGCCAAGGAGCTGTGGCTGGGGATGGAGGCCTGGCGGTGGATGTTCATTGCCGAGGGGGTGCCGGCCCTCGTCTACGGGCTTTTCGCCTTCCGGCTGCCGGAGTCCCCACGCTTTCTGGTGGCGCGCGGCGACTACGACAAGGCCTCCCAGGTGCTCTACGACTTCACCGGAATCATCAACGTCAACCTCAAGATCGAGGAGATCCGCTCAACCATTGACTCTGAGAAGCGCGAGTCCCTGTCCGACCTGCGCGGCTCAGCGCTGGGGCTCAAGCCGATCGTGTGGGTAGGTATTCTGCTGTCCGTCTTCCAGCAGTTCGTGGGCATCAACGTCATCTTCTACTACTCGACGACGCTGTGGCGCACTGTGGGCTTCCAGGAGTCCGACGCCCTGACCATCACGGTCATCACGTCGGTCACCAACATCGTGGTGACGATCCTGGCGATCCTCCTGGTGGACAAGGTGGGGCGCCGGCCCATGCTGCTGGCCGGCTCGTTCTTCATGACGATCTCGCTGGGGCTCATGGCGCTGGCCTTCTCCTTCGCCAACGTCAGTGGTGGTGAGGTGACCCTGGAGGCGCCGTGGTCGCCGATCGCGCTGGTGGCGGCGAACCTGTTCGTCGTGGCTTTCGGGGCGACCTGGGGGCCGCTCGTGTGGGTGCTGCTGGGCGAGATGTTCCCTAACCGGATCCGTGCCGGGGCGCTGGCGGTGGCGGCTGCGGCCCAGTGGGTGGCGAACTTCTTCATCTCCACCACGTTCCCGACCTTCTCCAGCATCAGCCTGACCTTCGCCTACGGCTTCTACGCAGTCTTTGCGCTGCTGTCCCTCCTCTTCGTCTTCTTGCGGGTACCCGAGACCAAGGGCAAGGAGCTCGAGGAGATGGAGGACCTGGCGGTCTGAGGCGAGCTGGAACCTACGCAGCCAGGCTCGTGATCGTCACCTTTCGCTTGAGGCTGTGCCCCCAGGCGTGTTGGATCCAGCGGGTGGCACCATGGGTGCCGAGCCCCGGCACCGCTGGAACCAGTGTGAGCGCCACTCCGCAGTTGCGCAGAAGATCCTGGGCTCTCTGAATGGCCTGCACGGGATCCTCGACTGTGAGGGAGCGGAGCTCGGGAAGAGCTGCTTCCAGCTTGTCACGATCGTAGGCGGGGAAGTTTCTTAGGGTGCAGCTTCGCGTCCGCAGCCTGGCGAGCCAGAGCCGCCTGGTACCCGGTCTCATGGAGGTTCCAGATGCGGGCAGGGACACCGGTGGTGTTCTCCAGCCTGAGCGCCATGTCGTGGCTGAGTGGGGCTTTGCCTCGAAGCAGCTCGCTGACGTGCTTTCGGCTCACATCAAGTCGGCGGGCAAGCTCAGCGGCATTGATGCCCTCCTCTTCCATCCACTCCTCGATGAAGTCCCCGGTAGGCACGACATAGTCGGGGTGTGCGGTGTACGTGGCCATGCCTGCCTTCCTTTCAGGTGCTTCGGTGGTCTAGTGGTAGTCGACGATCTCGATGACGCAGGCGACGACAGGAGTGCCGCCTTCATCGGTGACGATGAGTCGCCAGTTGGTAGTGATCCGGGCTTGGTTGATTGTCGGGGCTTGTCTGCGTGAACCGGTCATACCTCGATGGGCACGGCGGTGACGGGGACGCTGAGCTCTGCCGCGATCGGCGTGTAGAGATCGGCCCCCTGTGCGGAGGTGCTCAGCGATACCAGAAGTGCGTACCGGACGGGTAAGTCACGGCGGTCACGTCGATTGTTGTTCTTCCACCAGCCACCGACGGGGTAGACGGCTATATGGTCGCATGCTGCGAGTTCTGCGCCGGTGCCCTGCCACTCGTCCTGGTGGAGTGAACCGTAGTGTCGTGCTCGTGTACCGAGTAGCCAGTGATTCAAGTGGCTATCTGTGGACGAGTAGTCCTCGTCCTCCTCTTCCTGAGCCTGTCGATTCACTCGCGCGAGGAAACGCCTCACGTTGATGTCGGTCGGGGCTTTGAGATCGAAGCGGAGACCGTAAGAGGCATACGTGTACTTCCCCTTCCAGCCACGCCGTGTGGCGGAAGGCTCGATGAAGTAGGACAGCGTGACACGCAGACGTACGTCAGCTTCGCCGAGTGACTGAAGGACATCGCGAGGCCAGGGGAGAGCGTGAAGCCGAAGCTCCCGCATTGCATATGTCTCATCGAAAGGGCAGAACTCGTCTTGAACCACCATGGTGACTGCACGGTGAGATGATGTGAGGACTGCTTCCTCCGTCGGTACTCCCCACCCGTAGTGACGCAAGAGCCGAGCTCGGCCGCTCTTGGTCTCGCATGCATCTAAGTGCGCGCGCATCCGCTCAGTCCACCTGGCCTCATGAACCAGAAGAGCCCGTACGGTCTCCGGCCAGTAGGAGGGGTAACGGCTCATGGCGAGCGCTGCTAGCCGTGCGGCCTGCGCAGTAGCGGCGCTCGTCGCATTGGCCGATGTCAGGTCCACATCGTTCCTGATACCGGTGGACCTGAGAGAAAGAAGAGGGTGCTTGGGTTCTGCAAAACCCTGCCTGTCCAAAAGAACATTGCCGCCCTCCAGGCATATCTCTGGCTTGATGGGCCATGGTTTGTCGCCAAATAGTAAAGAAGTTCGGCTGTGGGGGGAGAGTTCTCCGGCGGGTGCTACTAGAGAGTAACTATGAAAGCTCGGGTCGCTCGGAACCTGATCGAGTTGAGTAAAAGCACCAACCGTTAGTGCATTCCATGACTGTCCGGGATCTCGGATTGGGGACATGTCTGAGTTGTCTAGGTGATTGATCGTGTAGGAGTTCGCGTCCACATTTGCCGCAGAGACGATAATGAGACGTTTTGCATCGGGTTCTGGTTTCGAGATGAGAGAAAATCCGTCACTGTGAACTTGAATGTCTGTGCCTACGGCGAGGGCGTCTACCGTTGCCGACCAGAGTGTCGGCCGGCCGGGGTTGGTGTCAGACTTTGTGCTGACAGGCATGCAGAAGGTGCGTCGACGAGAGGACCCAGCCTCCGGAATGGAAATCGCATGAATGGTGGCGCTGGCATAGTCACGCTGCTGAGCTCCTGCAGGAGTGGGGAAGATTTCTACAGACTCTAGGCGATGTTTTAATCTGATTGTTTGTGTTCCTAGAAGAAGATCATCCAGGTGCTCACCGTAGAGCGCAATTCCTGCCATTGATGTGCCATGGCCGTTACGATCATGACCGTTTGAAGCTGTGAAGATCGAGTGCTGGTCGCTGCTTGCCAAGGAGCCCTCGAGGAGGGTGTGCGCTCGGAAGACTCCGGAGTCGAGGTGGCACACAACTGGAGCCCCCACTTCCGCTGGAATAACCCTTGTGGAGAAATCAAGAACATATTCGAATCGTTCACTGTCGGAGAGGTCCTCGATAGTGTCAATGAATGAGGGTGTGCGAATCTCAGTGAAAGGCAGGTCTGTTACAATAAGTGTCTCAAGTTGTTGTCGTGTGGCTCGGATGTGTACGATCAGCGAGTCTCCAATTCGTAACTGTCGAGCAGAGATCTCGAGACTAAATGACTTTATAATGCGCTCGAGCAGGCCGGGGCGCTCTCGACGCTGGTCAAGCCACAGCTCCCACCAGATCGCTCCTCCGTAAGGAGGATTGCCTTCTGATGTCCACAGGTCATTGAGATACGTTTCCCGAATGTGAGAAATATTGGCAATCAACGCATTGTTTTTAGGTTGATTATTTTCGTCGCTGGTGGCGAGATAGTCCTCAAAAAGTTTAAAAAACTGATGTCGAAAACCGTCGGCAACCCATATATTGGCTCGTTCAGGAGAGTCCTCTGTGGCAGGGTGCACCGATAGAAGAAGCCACTTCGGTTTTCTTGATGTCTTACCCTTCCGCGTCAACTGTGTCAGAGAGTCAAGTTTCAGTTCGAAGTCGGCGCTGACGCCCTCAAGTGTTAGGTACGTCCCATTGGCTTGTAGTACCGGATCAAGATCCTGGGAGTCCCGGGCTTCCTGTTCTTTCGTAAATACTGCATCAATCTCTTCGATGAGACGCTTGCCGTGAGTCTGGCGATCTACAGGTCTGATAGCAGTCGTTCCCATGCCGCGTGCGGTCCGTGGCCTGGACCCAACATAGCCATTGACGTACAGGTGATCGAGGCGGGGCGACTCGGACATGGCCTACCCCAGGCTGGCGGAGCGGCGCGCAGCAAGTGCCAGCTCAAGATCTGCTCGTGTCACCACAGCGTCCCCTCTCATGAGCGCAGCCTTAGCGGCTGACTCGGCTGCCTTGACGATATCCGCATGACTGAGTCCCTCTGTGCGGGAGGACAGTCCGGTGAATGAAACGCCCTTGGCAAGTGACCCCAGGCGCTTGCGAATAACCGCTTGGGCTTGCCTGCCACTCGGCAGCGAGTAGGTGAGGACGGCGTCGAAGCGACGGAAGAGTGCGCGATCCAGGATGGAACGATGGTTGGTGGCCGCGACCACAATCGACTCCGGGCTCGCTTCCTCCAGGAATACCAGGAATGAGTTGAGGATGCGTCGCGCTTCGCCGACGTCGTTGCTGCTTCTGTCTCCGCCGAGGGCGTCGAACTCGTCGAAGAGGTAGACCGCGCGGTGGGTGGCGACCTCGTCAAACACTGTCCGCAGCTTGGAGGCAGTCTCACCCATGAACTTGCTGAGCAAACTGTCCAGACGCACGGTGTACATCGGAAGTGAGAGCTCAGAGGCGATGACGGAGGCAGTCATGGTCTTGCCTGTACCGGGCGGGCCCTCGAGAAGCAGACGATGCATCGGGGTGAAGCCATGCTCGATCAGAACGGACCGTTGCCGCTGCTCCTGGATGACCTGCGTGATCTGCTCGCCGAGCTCAGGTGAGATGACGAGATCGCGCAGCCGTACCCGTGGCTGAGCGATCTCAACCAGACCGGCGATGTCTCCCTCGGGTCCCTCGGGGCGTGGAAGTGTGGCTACCGTCGCAAGAGGCGAGCGTGCTCGCTGACGTGAGGAGTCGACAGCCTTCTTGATGTCAGAGGCGAGTCGGTGGTGCCCCTGACGAGCTTCCCGAGCGGCGACCTGCAGGGCGACGGAGTAGAAGGCGTCCTCGTCACCGGAGGCATGACTGCGCACCATGGCTGTGATGTGTGCACCGTGACCTGCCACAGAGGGCCTCCCTTCCGTGTTCGCCTGAGTTGTCACCGTCATCGTACGGCACGCCAGTGACACATTCCCCGGTGCCGCGCTGGGATCGCTCTCACGTCCACCAGTAGATCGTGCTTGTTGCGGACGAAGCGGCTTTCGCGCTGTGTCGACTTGCCTGGCGCAGAGATGCGTCCAGGTAGGTTTATGTGGTTGCTGGGGTCAGTTGATCGGAAGAATAGGGTAGTTCTATTTCGTAGTGCTTGATTGCATCTATCGGGCTCTCTTGTAACTGTCCCACAGCATTTCGTAACCAGTGTACTCCGTGTGCGTCAGTGAAGGCGATCTCCACACCGGGGCGAGCGCACATCCCCCGCCATCCCTTGGGGGCAGCAAGCTGCCATTCGCCTGGTGGGAGCGTGGTAAGGATTCTTCGATACTCTGCTGGATAATGGCTCCCATTCTGTTCGTTGATGACGAAGGTTGCAACACAGCGATACACAGGAGAGAAGGAATGATTGTAGATGCGTATGATGTCTTCTTTTGTTCCTCCTGACTTCTGGTCCGTCAGGATCCAGGCGGCGATGCATGCCGCTTGCTCCCGTTTCTCATTTTCACTTCTTTGTCTCTTGTCTTCGCGTCGCCATTGAGTCTCACGTCTTAAGTTCAGCGCGGTAAGTACGGTTGCGAAGATGGTCCCTAGTGCGGCTGCCCAGGCGGCGCAATCTTGTATCGTCAACGAAGTCCCTCATTGATTTCTCGGGAGGTGTGTCAGTGGTTAAAGCATGGTCATTTCGCGTGATTTCCTGCCGGCAGTACGTCAAGCGGCGGCAGGGAGTTCACGATCTCCTGGGTGCGGACAGAGACGGTGGTGATGCGGGCGATGAGGTCCAGGAGGTAGAGGGGCTGCGCCGGGGCGGTGGGGCCGCCGCCCGCGCCCTCGGCCATCCAGTCGTTGGGATCCTTGATGATCCCGGAAGCCTTGTCGGTGCTCACGCGGTAGCGCTCCAGCAACCAGTCCAGACCGCTGCGCGACCCCAGTAGGTAGTCCTGCGCCTGGGCGGGAATGCCGGAGATTGTCACATGCTCGTTATAGATAATCGAGGTCTTGTCATCCTGCTTCTTGCCGTCCCGGAGAAGTCGGTCGTAGCGCATTTTCTCCACATGCAGCAGGCTCGGTGAGATTGTTTCCCGCAGATCCCAAGGCACCTCCTTGCCGTCGACGACGAGACTCAACGGCGTGGGCTCCACCGACTCGTAATCCAGGTGCAGGTCGGCAAGACCACGCCCAGCCGTGGTGAAGGCGACGAAGTCCTCCCGGCTCGCCACCAGCGGGATATGAGGCAACGACTTCTTCAGATCCGCGCCATACCGCGTCCGATACTCCGGGGAGTGCAGAAGGGCATACACGTAGTAGAAGACGTCATCCTTGGTCACCTCCGGCCCATAAGCGGCCTGGTAGCTGCGCAGCGTGGCATCGGTGATGTTGTCCACCCGGCGGTAACCGCCCAGCACCTCGCCCTCCTGCCCGACGGCGGTGTCGGACTCCTCCATATCCGTGCCACCCGAGAGATCCAGCATGCCCGCCTCGGTTGCACGACGAGCCCCAACCGGCTCCCACGTCCACCGCGGGAAGAACTGACCTCCGCTGCCGGCGCCTGTGACATGGAGGTTTGGTGCCGTATCCGTCATAACGGTGGAGAAGGGAACGTCCGAGCCTTGACCAACAAGATAGAAGCCGACATTGTCGTGCCCGGGAGTCGGGAAGTAACGGCGCAAAACAGCAGGGAGGTAGATGATGCCGTCGGAGGCGTTGAGCCACTGCTTGCAGAAGGGGCGGTACAAGCCGCAGTAGGTGGCTCCCGCGTTATAAGTGATGACGCGGTTCTTCTCCAGAGACTTGTAGAGGTCCCGAGTCCACTTGATCCGCGTCTCGTCGTTCGTGACAAGATCGCGCACCTTCGCCCCGGCCCTCAGGTCGGCTGCCCGGGTGCGGTGGACCCGTTCGCGCTCCTCGTTGTACGTCTCAATGAGCCGCTGAGCCGAGTCGCGCAGCCCCGGCAGAGAGAAGTTATAGACCCATGCGTCTCGCCCAGTTTCGGCGCCACGAGAGTATGAGGCGAAGATCGGCGCCTGTCCCTCGCCAATCGGCTGCCAGGATTCGTAGCTCGGGTCGCGCTGGTTGATCCAGTCGCCCTGGGCGTTCGGGGTGATGGTCTCCCACTCCAGGGTGTCGATCTGCGACTCCTCGACGATCCGCAGCTTGTTCTCCCGGGAGAGGTAGTCGCCGATGTCCCGGTAGTGCAGGACAGCCGGCCCCTCATGGACTGGGTCCTTGACGAGGAAGGTGACGGCCACGGTCGCGCGAGAACCCGAATCGAAGACCTTGCCTCCCTCACGCCGAGAAAGCTCGCCGGCGGTGCGCTGGTTACCCCGCAAGTTGTAGACGTAGAGATGGGAGAACTCCTCGGTCAGGGTGAGGCGCACGCCGTCGGCCGTGTTTCCGTCGATGAAGCCGCCGTTGGTGACGAAACCGATGACCCCGGCCTCCCCGACGCGGTCCGAGGCCCAGCGGATGGCCCGCAGGTAGGAGTCGTACAGGGAGTTCTTGTTGGTGCCTGTGGAACGGGCCGCATAGGTCGCCTCGATCTTGGCGTCCAGGGACGGGTAGTGCTGGTTGGCGTTGTTGTCATTGGCGGACTCCTGCCCCACCGAGTAGGGCGGATTGCCGACGACCACCTGAATGCTCGTTAGCCCCAGCTGGGCCGCGGCCCGCTCGTTGTTGGCCACGAACACGCTCTGATCCAGCATGTCCTCGTCCTCGGTCATCTGGAAGGTGTCGGCCAGGACGATCCCGTCGAAAGGCGTGTACCCCGCCTGCGCCGGGTCGCTCACATCACCGCCGGCCGGTGGCGCCTCGCTGCGCATGAGGTCGCGGTAGGTGACCTCGATATTGGCCGCCGCAATGTAGTAGGCCAGCAGCAGGATCTCATTGGCGTGCAGCTCGCTCGCGTACTTGCGTGCCAGATCCGCCTTGCTGATGAGGCCGGACTGCAGGAGCCGGACGATGAAGGTCCCCGTCCCGGTGAAGGGGTCGAGCACGTGCACACCCTCATCGCTGATGCCGCGCCCCAGGTGGGTGCGTGCCAGCCAGTCCACGCTGCGCAGAATGAAGTCCACGATCTGCACCGGCGTGTAGACGATCCCCAGCGACTTGGCGGTCTTGGAGAAGGCCAGGGCGAAGAACTTCTCGTAGAGCTCGGTGATGACCCGCTGCTTGCCCGCGGCGTTGTCAATGCCCGCGCAGCGCTCACGCACCGACTCGTAGAAGCCCTTCAGCCTCTCGGTCTCCGCCTCCAGGTTGGAGCCGTCCAGTACCCGGAGCATCCGGCCCATCACCTGCGCCACCGGGTTCTCGGCTGCGAAGTCGTAGCCGTCGAAGACCGCATCGAAGACCGGCTTGGTCACCAGGTGCTGGGAGAGCATGTCGATAGCAGATTCCGAGGTGATCGAGTCGTTGAGATTGGCGCGCAGAGCCGCCAGGAAGCGCTCGAACTCTGCTGCCACCTCGGGGTCCTGCACCCGCTTGGCCAGGCGCGTGCGGTGACGGGCCGCGATATCGGCCACGTCCTTGGCCCACTGCTCCCAGTAACGCCGCGAGCCAACCTTCTGGACCATCCGGGCGTAGATCGCCTCCCGCCACTTGCCCAGCGCCCCCAGGTCGAAGGCCGCCTGCTGAGGCGCCGGAGTGCCGGAGGAATCGTCGTCGCCGCCCGGAGCTCCGAAGGGATCGATGATGGCGATCTTGTCCGGCTTGGACTGGTTGAGGTCGATCTTGTTGACCATGGCGTCGAAGCGCTCATCGTGAGCGCGCAGCGCCTGCAGCACTTCCCACACCACGCGGAAGGTGTCATTGTCAGACAAGACGTCCTCGGGCGACATCCCAGCCGGGATCGCCACCGGCAGGATAATGTAGCCGTACTGCTTACCCGGAGCCAGACGCATCACCCGCCCCACGGACTGAACGATGTCCACCTGGGACTTGCGCGGGGACAGGAACATGACCGCGTCCAGGGCCGGGACGTCCACACCCTCGGACAGGCAGCGGGCGTTAGACAGGATCCGACAGGACACGGACGTCCCCTCCGACTCCGAGCTCGACGACGCCTGCCGGGTCGGCGCCGGCGCGCCCAGATCGCCCGAGAGCCAGGACAGTAGACCGTTGCGCTCCATGATGTTCATGGAGCCGTCCACGTGGCGAACCTCCACTGAACCCAGCCGCTTCTGAGACGGGGTATCGGAGTCGATGCCGTCCGCGTCGTCGGGCAGCTCGGGAACCTCGGGCTCGTCGGCGAGCGTGAGCCGGTAGTCCTCGGCCACGTTCCTGAAGGAGGAGGCGAAGCGCTTCGAGGTCTTGATATCGCGGGCGAAGGCCACCGCCGTGCGCATCGGCTGGATATCCTTGCCGTAGTCGGCCGTATCCACACTGCGCTTGGCCAAGGCGTTCCAGCAGCCCACGATCCGGGCGGCGTCGTCGAGCCCGAGTTCGCCGTCCTGATGAGCCAGAGAGGACTGCATCTGATCGGCGATCTGGTCCTCTGAGACCGTGAGGACCAGGACCTTGTAGTCGGTCAGCAGGCTGCGAGAGACCGCCTCACCGAAGCCCAGGCGGAAAAGCTCCTCGCCGTAAGTCTCGACGTCGTCCATGGAGGCCAGGATCGCGTTCTTCTGACCGGCTCGAGCCTTGGTCGAGTCGTCGTAGATGCGGGGAGTCGCCGTCATGTAGAGGCGCTTGGAGGCGTGGATGTAGTCACCGTTGTGGACGCGGACGAAGGCGGACTCATCCGTGCCCAAGGCGGTGGCGCCGGTCGTGCGATGGGCCTCGTCACAGATCACCAGGTCGAAGCCGGGGGCGCCGAGCTTCTGGGCCTGGGCGACGGCGTCGATCGACTGGTAGGTGGAGAAGACCACCGTCATCGGGGCCGTCCCGTGGACCGGGGCTGGACGGCGTGCCAGGCGGTCGGCGAGTGCCGCGCCGTCCGTGGTGGCCGGGATCGCCAGGTCCACCACCGAGATGTCCTCGCTCAGGCTGGTGCGCTTGCGCCCCTTGCCGACCTTTGTATCCGAGCAGACCGCGAAGGAGCGAAGCGGCACCTCCGACTCTGCGCTCCACTCCATGAGCGTCTGCGACAGCAGGGCGATGGAGGGCACCAGAAACAGGACCCGGCCACCGGAGCCCGCCATGGCCTCCGCAATGCGAAGGGACGTGAACGTCTTGCCGGTGCCGCACGCCATGATGAGCTTGCCCCGGTCCGCCGTGGACAGTCCGGCAGTCACCGCGTCCAGGGCTCGCTTCTGGTGCTCGCGCAGGCTCTTGCCACCGGTGCGCACCATGACCTCGGGGGTCTCCAGGCTGAAGGAGTCCCAGTCGATCGTGGAGTTGAACAGGTCCTCCAGGCCAATCCGGGAGACCGGGATGGCCTGACGGGACACCGTCTCCTCCGCGGCAGAGTTCCAGTGCTCCGTGGTGGACACGAAAAGCCGGGAGGTGAACTCACCCGTCCCCGACTCCGCCAGGAAGGAGTCGACGTCGCCCTTGGTGATGACGCCCGTGTCGGGGTCATAGAACTTGCACTGGACGGCGCACTGCTCGCCGGTCTCGCGCTCGCGGGCCACCAGGTCGATGCCGCGGTCCGGGCGCGCGCCCCGCTCCGGCCAGTCGCTCCACATCCACACCTCGTCAAAGCGCTCCGCGTAGCGCGGGTCCGTGAGAAGGAACTGGCGCACCAGGCGCTCGAAGGCCGTTCCCTTGCCGCGTTGCGTCCGCGTGTCGAAGTACAGGCCGTCCAGGATCACTTTGATGCGCGACTGACTCACGGGGGAAGCATACGGTGAGAAAGGTGGGGTGCTGCCGCCACGAGACCACGCGTGACGGGACTGTGTCGGAGCCGCGCGGGCTGGGCAGGGGAACGATCCCCATCCCGTGCGTCGGAGCGAGGACCTAAGGTGGCACCATGGCTCATCGTCGACGCAACATCCTCCGCTTCCTGTTCACCGCGCTCTTCCTGGCGCGTCCGGGTGAATCGGTCCGGTTGTGATGGGGCTGGTGGGAGGAAAGGGCCTCCCGAGGCGCATGATTCTGATGGGTGTCGGCGCCCTGACGCTGCTGGCGATGTCGGGCTGTGGGTCGCTGTCTCCGGGAAATATCCAGGCTCGCCGTCGGATCAAGCAGTCCTTGAAGAGCTTCCCTGCTGTCAAGTCAGTGAACGCGGAGGTGGAATCCAATTTCGAAATAGGTGACTCCTGGACGGTCCTGATCGTTCTCAATGATGATCCCGGGCGAGGAGAGACTCTCGCTGTCCTCAAAGACGCCTATCGTCTGGTCAAAGAGGCTGTGGGGAGGAGTTACGTCAGACTGTCGGCGTCCTGGAAGCAGAATGGCGCCTCTGTGTCGTGGTCTCTCTCGGAGAACGAGCCGAATGAGGCGGCGCTCGATTATCTTCGGGATCTGGCGAAGCCTAGCATGAAGTCCATGGATGGTGGAGGTCGTCATATCTCGGTGAATCGAGGCGAAGTAAAGAAGTTTCCGGATGATGTGATTATGATGCCACGATCCGGCGTCGGTGTGGATGACAGTTTTGATCTTGGTGGCATGACTGTCAAGGTTAATGCCGACACTACTGACTTCAGTTCTGTTCCGCTCCGCGAGGTAGTGGATGCCATCGATTCAAAGTATCGGAAGGAGGCCAGAGTTGAATTGACGGACGATCATCACGTGTATGAGAAACCAACACTCGATGTCTCTGCTTTTGGGACGGTGTTGGATGGCCTCGATGTCGCCGCGGCAGCGAAAGTGCTCAATATCGTCGCAGGGAATCAGGCGCTTCAGTCGCTTTACGTCTCGACCGTGTCGGACCAGAGTTCTGGCGGGACGGAAGGCGTGCGCTTCCAGATGGATGCGGGTACCTTCGATGCCGGATACCCTCCTGAAGAGGGTGCGAAGGTTCGGGCAGCAGCCCGGGAGTCCGCTTCTTAGCCATGACGGGAGTGTGAATCTGATGGTTCCCTGTGACAGGAGAGTGCGGCAGGAGCTCTTGACGCAACGGAGTGGGGTCTGATGAATGCTCGACGTCGTGAGGCGCTGGCGTTCGGCCTCGTGTTCCTTGCTTTCGCAGCGGCCGGGTGCTCGCCCATGGCTATGGCGCGCAAGAGGCGGGAGCGGAAGGTGCATCAGTACCTCTCCGGGCTCGACGCCGTGGCGTCCGTGCGGGTGGAGGTGCACCCGGAGTTCACAGAGCCAGATCGTTGGACCGTGGATGTGCGGCTCAAGGACGATCCGTCCGTGGAATCAGTTGCGACAGTTGTGCGGGACGCCTACGCCAAAGTGCTGAACCTGACCGGAGCCAATGAGGTGAGGATGGTTGTCTCCTGGGTCAAGGGGAAGACCTCCGTCTTCTGCTACCTGCCGATGAAGGATGCCGATAAGGCTGCCTCCGCCACGGTGGAGGCGTTATCGCCCGGCATGGAGCGAGTCCAGATCGAGGAGGAAAGAATCTCCTTCGAGTACCGGACTACTGAGACCCTCCCGGATCATTTCATCCTGCCGCCCAGCTCTGCGGTGCTGCGCCTCGGCTCCCTGAAGGTCGAGCAGAGTATCCTGATTGGACGGTCTCACTGCTTCATCTCCCACGCCAAGGGTAAGGACCTCACATCTGTGCCGGTCAAGCGTGCACTGGAAACCATTCCCTCCGACAAGCGGTACGGAGCGGTCCTGAGCCTGGAGGCGGAGGATTATAACAGTCACCAGGCCCGTCTCATATTCAAGAAATGGGTCAATGACTGGCAGGATGAGGATGTTCAGCCCGACGCTGCGGTTCTTGCCACAGTCCTCGGCAACCAGGTGCTCCAGAGGGTGGAGCTGCTTACCTCGGTGGAAAGTAAGGTCCAGCCCAGGGTGGTTGGCTTTGACATGAAGTCCGGCACTGTGGTCGGCCAGGGAGATCCGCCTGAGAAGGGCGCGCCCATCCTCGCCGCCGCCCAGCAGATGGTAGCCTCCGCATCCTGATGGGGGGTGCAGCCCCGGAGGCGTCTCAGTCTGACGTGCACATGCCAGACATCATCAAGAAAAGGGGAGTGAGGTCGATGAGTATTCGACGTCGTGAGGTGCTGGCATTAGGCGCCGCGTCTCTGGCTTTCACTGTGGGTGGATGCTCGCCGTTCGCTGTTGCACGCAGCAAGAAGAAGAAAAAGGTGCGCAACTACCTTTACGGGCTTGATGGTGTGACATCTGTTGAGATATATCTCAGCCCGAACCTCATGTCCGATGATCGCTGGTCTGTGACTGTGAATCTCAAGGATGATCCTGCGCAGGACTCACTCCTCGCGATCGTTCGGGATGCTCGCAATGAAGTAGTGAATCTGGTTGACAGTGATGAGGTGGGTCTTGAAGTCAGGTGGGTTCAGGGAACGACGTCGATGTCCTGCACCCTGCCGATGAATGATCCCGAGAAGGCGGTGTTGGCCGCCATGAAGGTGGTCTCGTCTGAAATCGAGAGCGTGGGGCTCACTGAGGCGAGTATCACGCTTCGATATTCTGAATTACAGACCCTTCCGGATGACTTCATCCTGCCGAAGACGTCTCCAATCGTGGGCGTTGGTTCACTGAAGACCGAGCAGGATGTCACGGTGAGCTCATCGTATTGTGTCATCACGCACTCAAACGGTGTTGATCTCACTTCTGTGCCGCTCAGGAGAGTGTTGGATGCTATTCCCCCGGATAAGCGATCCGATGGGGCGTTCGTGCGCCTGGATGCGGCTGATGTTGTCAACCATCGGCCCAGTTTGGGCGTCAATGGACTGGGGAAGTATGGGGACGGTGTGGATGTTTCGTCCGCCGCTGCTGTTCTGGCGACGGTCCTCGGCAACCAGACCCTTGAGAGAGTCGAACTGGGCACGCAGATCAATGACGACTACGATTCCAAGACCGTTACCTTCGATATGAAGGCCGGTGCCGTGGTCGGCCAGGGTGACCCGCCTGAGAAGGGTGCGCCCATCCTTGCCGCCGCCCAGCAGGCGGCCTCCTCCTCGTCATGACGGTGGCGGCGGCGTCGAACCGGACGTCAGGACGACGGGGGGCGGACCAAAGGGAGCGCGGCGGGCACCACAGCCCTCTTCGGGCGGGCGTCACTGCCGGCCGGCGGTCTCATCGGTAGCATGAGGCCGGATCACCCAAACCCCGGGAGGAACTGATGCACGAGCCCATCAAGCTGGTCGACCGCGTCCAGGCCATCAACTGGAACCGCCTGACCGACGACAAGGACCTCGAGGTCTGGGACCGCCTCACCGGCAACTTCTGGCTGCCCGAGAAGGTGCCGCTGTCCAATGACGTGCAGTCCTGGGCCACTCTCAACGAGGCCGAGAAGAACATGACCACCCGCGTCTTCACCGGTCTGACGCTGCTGGACACGATCCAGGGCACGGTCGGCGCGGTCTCCCTCATCCCGGACGCCCGCACCCCCCACGAGGAGGCGGTGCTCACCAACATCGCCTTCATGGAGTCGGTCCACGCCCGCTCCTACTCCTCGATCTTCTCCACCCTCATCTCGACGGCGGAGATCGACGAGGCCTTCCGCTGGAGCGAGGAGAACGCGAACCTCCAGCGCAAGGCCCACATCATCCTGGACTACTACCGCGGCGACGACCCCGAGAAGCGCAAGGTCGCCTCCACCATGCTGGAGTCCTTCCTCTTCTACTCCGGCTTCTACGCCCCCATGTACTGGTCCAGCCACGCCAAGCTGACCAACACCGCCGACCTCATCCGCCTCATCATCCGTGACGAGGCCGTCCACGGCTACTACATCGGCTACAAGTACCAGCTGGCCGTGCGCGAGTCCTCCCCCGAGCGCCAGGCCGAGCTCAAGGACTACACCTTCGAGCTGCTCATGGAGCTCTACGACAACGAGGAGCAGTACACCGAGGACCTCTACGACGAGCTCGGCCTGACCGAGGACGTCAAGAAGTTCCTGCGCTACAACGCCAACAAGGCCCTCATGAACCTGGGCTACGAGGCGCTGTTCCCGGCCGACGCCGTCGACGTCAACCCGGCGATCCTCGCCTCCTTGTCCCCCAACGCCGACGAGAACCACGACTTCTTCTCCGGCTCGGGTTCCTCCTACGTCATGGGCACGGCCGAGGCCACCCAGGACGAGGACTGGGACTTCTGAGGGGCAGGTAGACGGAGACGGGGAGGGCTCCCCCGGGTAGCCTCCCCATGGCAGAGGGCTCGCGCATGGTGCACACTTTCGCCATTCCCAACGTGCCAGAAAGGAATCCCCATGCGCTCCTCTGTCAAAGTCCTCTCCGTTGCCGCCGCCCTTGCCATGGCAGTCGGACTGTCCGCCTGCGATGAGCAGGAGGTCTCTCAGCCCTCGGCCAGCGCCTCCTCGTCGGCCTCCGCCAAGGCGGACTCGGACGACTCGGATGCATCCCCCTCCGAGGACTCCAAGGATGCCAAGGAAGACAAGGACTCCAAGGGCTCCAAGAGCAAGAGTGGTGAGACCACTAAGTCCGGCTCCACCATTCAGAACATCAAGCCGGTGACCTTCAAGGACGAGGAGATCGGTCTCACCCAGACCTGTGACAAGGTGGTCGAGGACTACGCCGCACCGAAGCTCAAGCAGAAAGGTAAGACAGACACCGTCTACCTGCTTCACTGCACGCTCGATTTCAACGGAGACATCGCCTACAGCAGCACGCTCTCAGACTCCACCTCGCTCCGGGACAAAACATCATCCAAGCCCAAGACGGTTCAGTACGGAGCAAACGTGGCCGACGACCTGAAGGACGACGGTCTTGACGTGATTGACACCGAGGACGCCGGCTCCACTCACGTTGAGGGCTGGTTCGCCTACGTCGCCGTGTCAGACTCGACCAAGCTGAAGCCCTTCTCCGAGGGCACCACCAGCATCGCCTACGACCGCGCAGCCGGAAAGGGCACCCAGTCCGGCAAGCAGTACTCGGCCTACTCCGACACCCAGGACCTCGTGCTCAAGTAGGACGGATCCGATTCTCTTTCCAGTGCCGTCGGGCCTTCTGAGGACTGTTGTCGTCTCATTTCTCTGACGGAGTTCAAGATAAGGGGCTATGGTGCCATTCGTGGCACTGTAGCCCCTTGTTCCTCGTTGGCGGGGCCTCGCCCCTTCGTCTTCGTCGCGATGCGGGCAGGGCCACGAGGCATTCCCCCGGAACGTCTCTGGCGGACGGCGCAGCGTCAGGTTGTCTGTAGTGACCCAGAAAGGTGCTTCCATGCGTTCCACGATCAAGACTGTCGCAGCGGTGGCCGTCCTGGCCCTGTCTCTTGGCCTGTCTGCCTGCGGCGACCAGGGAGCCAGGACGGACTCGGATAAATCAAGCAGGACAACGGCTTCGCAGGCAAGCGATGACAAGTCCCCCAAGGCTGACTCCGACGCGTCAGAGTCAGCCTCGAGCAAGGAATCGTCTGCCCCTACCGGCTCGACGTCGAGCTCGAGCAGTGCGAAGGCCTCCTCGCCTCAGGGCGGTGAGACGCTGCCCACCGGTGAGAAGGTGGAGAGCATTGATCCCATTGTCATCAAGGACCAGGCAATCGGGCTGACCCAGACCTGCGACAAAATCGTCTACGACTACTCGGCCCCCACCTTCAAGGCGACGGAGAAGGGCAGCCAGGACAGGATCTTCCTGCTTCACTGCACGATGGAGTTCAGCGGTGAGGTCACTTACAGCGGCAAGGTCACCGCCTTCCAGAAGATCCAGTCCAAGGAGAAGGACTACCTCAGCGCTGACGTGAGTGCCTCCCTGGTCGAGCAGGACCTCAAGGACGCCGGCCTCGAGCCGGTGGGTGCAGGCACGGCATCCACGGGATCCAAGAGCGTTGACGGATGGGTCCCCTTCGTGGCCCAGCCGGTGCGGGGCAAGAACGACTACCTGACGCGGGACAACATGGTGTTCGTCTATAACCGTCCGGCAACGACCTTCGACGGCAGCGGGAAGACCTACGAGGCCTACTCCGACCGGCACGACATCGTCATCAAGTAGCTCTTCCGCACGCCCGGCCACTCAAGGACGACGCCGTCGTGGACCGTCCGTCACCGGCGGCGGTTCACGACGCGCAGTCGGCTCCCGGCGTGCCTCGACTTCGGTAACGTGTTGTCATGACGTCATCCGAGGTGACTCGCCCCCGTCCGACGGCGCCGCCCGTCTACCGGGACGGCCCGTCCAAGATGTCGGAGGTCGACGCCCGCTCCTGGAGCGTCGACGACGTCCTCGACGCCGTCTTCTTCGCCATCGCCGCCGTCGCCACGCTGTGGCTGGCCTGGCTGCTCATCGGCTCAGGCTGGCACCTCAATGCGGTGCTCGTGGTCAACTCCCTGCTGTTCTGGGCGGTCCTGGCCTACCTCGCCCTGCCGCGCCTCCACCAGGTCCTCACCTGGCTCTACGTCCCCGACTACTTCATCGGCCGCACCCGCACCCCCGACGGGCTCCTGGGCGACCCCGTCAACCTCGCCGTCAAGGGCGACGAGGAGGACATACACGAGGCGATGATCGCGGCCGGCTGGGTGCGCGCCGACCCCATCACCCTGCGCTCCTCCTGGCGCATCATCGTCTCCTCGCTGCTGCGCCGCTCCTACCCGGCCGCCCCCGTCTCCAACCTCATGCTCTTCGGACGCAAGCAGAGCTTCGCCTACCAGAAGGAGGTCGAGGGCAACCCCGCCCAGCGCCACCACGTCCGCTTCTGGTACTGCCCGCCCGGCTGGTCGCTGCCCGGCGGCGGGCACGTGGACTGGCTGGCCGCCGCCACCTACGACCGCGCCGTCGGCCTGAGCGTCCTCACCCTGCAGGTCACCCACAAGATCGACGCCGACATCGACATTGAGCGCAACTACGTCGTCGACGACGTCCGCTGGGCCAACGAGACCGCCGAGCTCCAGATCTGGCCGGACGTCTTCACCTCCTACCACGACAAGAACGGGGGAGGGGACCGGGTGGTCACCGACGGCGCCCTCCACGTGCTCGACCTCAACGAGGTCGTCCCCGGGTCCGACGCCGGCCTCTCCCTGCAGCAGGCCCGCCTGGCCGACCTCCAAGCCCGACGGCGCCGTCCCAGCCAGCTCGTCATCGCCCTGGTGCTCATCGGGCTCATGGTGGCGGTCGAGATCCTGCGCGTCGCCCGCACCGACATCACCCAGGTACTGGAGACCGCCCCGATCCCCGAGGAGGACCCGGGGGTGGTCACCGCCGTCGTCGTCCTCATCGCCATGGTGTCAGCCGGACTGACGATCCTGACTGCCACCCTGGGAGTGGCGGCCTGGCACGGGCACCCGCGCGGCCGCATCGCCCTCATGGCGACCCTCGTCCTGGGCATTGTCACTGACATGGGTCAGGTCTCCAGCCTTGGTGTTCGGCAGGCGACTGTCGGCCTGGTCGTCACCAGCGCGCTCCAGGTCCTGGCTCTGTTGGCGCTCTCGGCCCGGCAGGTCCACCAGTGGGAGCGCGCCCGCAAGGAGGAGCGTCTTGCCGGCCGCGCGAGCGCACGGGGTGAGCGGGTGGCAGTTAGGCTGGGTTCATGAGCGAGTACCTGGCAGGGCCGCAGGACAATGGCGCCGGCGGCGCGGAGCCGGCGAGTCTGTCCGGCCTGCGCACCAGCCACGTCAGTCACGTCGATGAGTCCCGTCCCGTCGACGGCGACCGCGAGCACGTGCGCTTCGGCATCCCCTTCAACGGGGTCCTGCCCATCTGGCACGACGACGCGACCATCACCTGGCACCGGCCCGCTGACGACACCGACCTGTCCACCGTCCTGGGCATGGGGCTGGTGGAGTCCGAGCCCGGCCCCGCTCAGGCCCCGGCCGGGTGGCAGGAGCGCGTCGAGACCGGCGTCCTCACCGACTCCGGCCGCCTCCTGCTGCTCAAGGCGGCCACGCCGTCGGGCCGCCGCGCCATCAACGACCCCGGTGATGGCGCCCCCATCCCCCTGGAGGCGCCGCTGGGCTACGCGGAGGCCATGGAGGGGGTCTTCGACATCGTCGGCTTCGGCATCCATATCGGCCGCGTCATGCTGCGCGCCGCCCGCGACGGCGGCATCATCCTGTTCACCCTGCGTGCGCCGCGCGACCCCGAGCCGCACCACATCCTGTCCGTGCCCGCACAGGTCGACGACCACGGCGTCATGAGCTTCCACCTGGGGACCCTGCAGGAGATGGAGGGCGGCGCCTGGGACTCCGCCACCCACCGGGACGGCATGGCCCTGCTCGACCTCACCATCCCCTACTCCGACCTCGTGGCCGAGGCCGGCCCCAACGGCGAGGAGGGCCTCGACGCCGACAGCGTCCTGGAGATGGCGCAGCCAGTCGTCCAGTGCATCCTCAAACCCGGCTACCCCTTCGCCCTGGGGGCCTCCATCCTCCTGCCGCAGGCCGGCTGAGCCGAGGGCGGGTCGCAGGCCGGGCTGGAGTCGGTGCTGCGGTTCGCGCCGAGGACGTACTTTCCGATCGAGGACTGCGTTGTCCTCCAGGCTACTGGGCTCTCCCCGCAGTCATCTGGGGGAGAGCGCAGTCCTGGTACCGAAAGTAAGTCCTCGATGGGGTCGGCGGCTCCCGCAGCGAGGCTGGCCGGGCCGGCGTCGCGCCGCGCTCAGGCGGCCGGCGGGGCGGTCGAGCCGCGCACGAGGAGCTCGGTGGGGATGATGACGCTGCGGCCGCCGTCCCGGATCCCGGAGCCCGCCTGCTCCAACACCAGGCTCACCATCTCGCGGCCGTGCCGCTTGAAGTCCTGACGCACGGTGGTCAGCGGCGGGAAGGTGTACTCGCCCACGGCCAGGCCGTCGAAGCCGACCACCGAGACGTCGGCGGGAACCTGCCTGCCCTGCTCGTGCATGGCTCGGATGAGTCCCAGGGCCAGCTCGTCATTGGCGCAGAAGACGGCCGTCACCTCCGGGTCCGCGGCCAGGCGCAGGCCGGCCTCATAGCCCGCCGCGGCCTCCCAGCCGCCGGCCACCGCCTCAGGGACGTTCCTGCCGGCCTCCCGCAGGGTCCTGGCCCAGGTGGCCTTGCGGATGAGGGCTGACTGGGAGTCCTCGGGCCCGCACACGTGGTGGACGGTGCGGTGCCCCAGCTCCAGAAGGTGCGTGACGGCGTTGCGCACCCCGCCGACCTGGTCGGCGCTGGCCGAGGGGTAGTAGTCCACGAGCGTGGAGTCCGAGACCGCCACCGGCATCGAGGGCGGCAGGGCCAGCTGCTCACGCCCCGCCCGCCCGGCCTGCACGACGACGAGCCCGTCGATGGCCTGGTGGGAGAGCCTGTAGACGGCCTCACGCAGCTCCTCGGAGGCGGGGTGCTCCACCTGGACGAGGTTGACGGCGTAGTCGACGGCGGTGGCGGCCTCCAGCACGCCCGCGGTGGTCAGGGCCTCCCCAGTGCGCTGGATCTGCTGGGTCAGCACGCCGATCGTCTTGAAGGAGCCGCGGCGCAGGGCCTGGGCGGCGCGGTTGGGGGAGTAGCCGAGCTGGTTCATCGCACGCAGGACCCGTTCGCGGGTGTCGGGCCGGACGTGCTCCGAGCCCGCCGCCACGCGGGACACCGTCTGAGCGGAGACTCCCGCCAGGCGGGCCACGTCGCTCATCGACGGCGCTCCCTGCGCGCCCCGGCTCTGCCCTGGCATGGCGAGAGGCTATCAGGAGCGTCAGGGGCCTCCACATCCTGACGTTGTGGTGACGTTATCACAATTATCCTCCTCAGGGAGTGATGAACCTAGGAATTGTCGTTGATATGCCTAGCGGAGCAGGCTTCCATCTAGTATGTTAACGTCACCACGCAGACGTCGCACCGCTGCGCGTCCTCTGTTCCCGTCAACCCCTGGGGAGCCGAACAATGATCGTTCCGAGACACTTCGAGGATCTCGGTGTCCTCCACGAACACACGCTGCCGCCACGCTCCTACTACGTGCCCGCATCCCGTCCCATCGCCACCAGCCCCTGGAGGCGGGAGGACTCCGACCGTTTCCACCTGCTCAGCGGCCAGTGGGCCTTCCGCTACCTGCCCAGCATCCACGAGCTGACCGAGCCCTTCTGGGAGCAGAGCGCCCCCACCGCCACGGCCGACGGCGACGAGCCGAGCCAGGCGATCCCCGCCCGCCTCCCGGAGGGCTTCACCATGATTCGGGTGCCCAGCACCTGGCAGCACCTGGGCTATGACCACCACCAGTACACCAACGTCCGCTACCCCATCCCCTTCGATCCGCCCTACGTCCCCCAGGACAACCCCTGCGGCGCCTACATCCGCGACTTCGACTACACCCCGGACCCCGCCGCCCCCAGCACCTACCTGACTTTCGAGGGCGTGGACTCCTGCTTCTACGTGTGGCTCAACGGCACCTACGTCGGCTACAGCCAGGTCTCCCACGCCTCCGCAGAGTTCGACGTCACCGAGCTCGTCCGCCCCGGCGCCAACCGCCTGGCCGTCCTGGTGCTCAAGTGGTGCGACGGCACCTACCTGGAGGACCAGGACAAGTTCCGCACCAGCGGCATCTTCCGCGACGTCTACCTCCTGAGCCGCCCGGCCGCCGTCCTGTTCGACTACGTCACCACCACCTCGCTCGGCCCGCTGGCCGGCACCGGCCTCGACGCCGCCCCGGCCACCGCCCTGGTCAGGATCCAGGGCGCCTACCGGGGCGGGGCCGTCCCCACCTGCGTCGAGCTCATCGACCACGACGGCGCCGTGGTGGCCGCCGGCGAGCTGGAGCCCTTCGCCGGCGACGACGGCTACACCCACCGCGCCCGGCTCACCGTCGAGGCCCCCCACCTGTGGAGCGCTGAGGACCCCTACCTCTACACCCTGGTCATCACCACGCCGGGTGAGGTCATCACCGACCGGGTGGGCATCCGCGAGGTCGCGGCGAGCGACGCCGTCGTGCACCTCAACGGTCGGCCCATCACCCTGCGCGGCGTCAACCGGCACGACTCCGACCCGGTCACCGGACCCGTCGTCGACCTGGAGCACATGCTGTGGGACCTGCGCCTGATGAAGGAGCACAACATCAACGCGGTGCGCAGCTCCCACTACCCCAACGACCCGCGCTTCTACCAGCTGTGCGACGAGCACGGCTTCTACGTCATGTCCGAGGCCGACAACGAGAGCCACGGCACCCAGAGCCGCTTCCTGGCCGACCCCTCCTGGGACAACCAGGTCGAGCACTGGAACGAGCCCATCGCCGACAACCCCGAGTGGACCCAGGCCACTGTCGACCGCATGAGGCTGTGCGTCCACCGCGAGAAGAACCGCCCCAGCATCATCTCCTGGTCCGCCGGCAACGAGTGCTCCTACGGCTGCACCCTCGAGGCGGCGCTCTTCTGGGCCAAGGATTTCGACCCCACGCGGCTGACCCACTACGAGAGCTCCTACTACCGGGACTCCAAGCGCCGCTACGACTACTCCTGCATCGACCTGTACAGCCGCATGTACCCGGCCATCGAGGAGATCCGCGACTACCTGGACTCCGACCCCGACAAGCCCTTCATCCTCGTGGAGTACTGCCACGCCATGGGCAACAGCCCCGGTGACCTCGAGGACTACTGGGAGATCATCCGGGCCGACGAGCGCATGTGCGGAGGCTTCGTGTGGGAGTGGTGCGACCACGCGGTCACCGCCGGGACCAGCGAGGACGGCCGGCCGATCCAGCTCTACGGCGGCGACCACGACGAGGCCGTCCACGACGGCAACTTCTGCGTCGACGGGCTCGTCTCGCCCGACCGCGTCCCCCACCCCGGCCTGGCCGAGCTCAAGAACGTCCAGCGCCCCGCCCGCGTCGTCGAGTACGACCAGGAGGAGGGCCTGCTCACCATCCACAACGACCTCGACCACACCGACCTGTCCCAGTACCTGCGCATCTCCTACGAGGTGCGCTGCGACGGCGTCGTCGTGGACCGCGAGGACCTTGACCTGGTGGAGCCCGTCCCACCGCACACGAGCGTCATGCTGCGCTGCGAACCGAAGGTCCCGCCCACCGGGCGCTGCCACCTGCTGGTCACCTACCGGCTCGCCCGCCCCGACACGCTGCGGGCCGCCGGCCACATCCTGGGCTTCGACGAGATCGCCCTGCGCAACGCCGACAGACGCCACCGGTGGGTCGCCGCGCTCGCCGACCGCCCCATCGGCGAGACCCGCCTGCCGGTCAGGCGGGAAGGCACCCGGATCGAGGTCGACAGTGACGGGCTCAGCTGTGCCATCGACACGCGCACCGGCCTGCCCGTGTCCCTGTCCTCGGAGGGCCGCGAGCTCCTTCAGCGCCCGGTGGAGCTCAACATCTGGCGGGCACCCACCGACAACGACCGCCACGCGCGCCTGGAGTGGGAGCGCGCCCACTACCACCAGGCCGTGGCCCGCGCCTACGGCGTCGAGGTCGACGAGGAGCCCGGGTGCGTCACCGTTAGTGCCGACGTCGGCCTCGTGGCGCCCTCGGTCCAGCCGGCCCTGCGCGGACGGCTCATCTGGACCCTCACCGACGACGGCGTCCTGAGCCTGAGCCTGCGACTGCGCCGGACGCTGGGCTTCCCCAGTCTGCCGCGCCTGGGACTGCGCCTCTTCCTGCCCGAGTCCATGAGCCAGGTCGACTACTACGGCCTGGGCCCGCAGGAGAGCTACATCGACAAGCACCGCGCCAGCTACCACGGGGCCTTCAGCGCCGACGTCGTCGACCTCCACGAGGACTACATCAGGCCCCAGGAGAACGGCAGCCACGCCGACTGCAACAAGGTCCTCCTCTCCGGAGGCGGGCTGAGCCTGGCGGCCGTCGGGCCGACCCCCTTCTCCTTCAACGCCTCCCGCTACACGCAGGAGGAGCTGGCCGCGCGGCGCCGCAACACCGAGCTGACGCCGTCGGGCAGCACCGTCCTGTGCCTGGACGCCGCCATGGCCGGCATCGGATCCAACAGCTGCGGGCCCGCCCTGCGGCCCCGCTACCAGGTCGACAGCCAGGAGCTGGGGATGGAGCTCCATCTCCTGCTCAACCCCCTCATCACCCACACCAGCACTCACACCAGCACTCACAATGAGGTGAAGCCATGAGCAGCGACTCCGCCGGCAAGAAGGTCGGCGCCCCCACCGCAGGAAGCGGGCTGGAGGCGGCCAGCGAGAGGAAGTACCTGAAGTGGTACAACAAGGTGGGCTACGGGTCGGGCGACGTCGCCGGCAACGTCGTCTACGTCCTGCTGTCCGCCTTCGTCATGATCTACCTGACGGACACCGCCGGGCTGAATGCGGGCGTCGTCGGCACGCTCATGATGGTCTCCCGGCTCTTCGACGGATTCTCCGACATCATCTTCGGGGCGCTGCTGGACCGCACCAACACGCGGTTGGGCAAGGCCCGCCCGTGGATGCTGTGGGGATTCGTGGGCTGTGCCGCCATGCTCATCGCGATCTTCGCGATCCCCACGAGTCTGGGGGACACCGCCAAGTACGCCTGGTTCTTCATCGCCTATACGCTGCTCAATGCCGTCTTCTTCACGGCCAACAACATCGCCTACTCCTCGCTGACCGCCCTCATCACCCGCAACGGGGCTGAGCGCGTGCAGATGGGCTCCATCCGCTTCATGTTCGCCTTCGGGACGAACCTGCTCATCCAGAGCATCACCGTCGGCGGTGTGGCCCTGTTCGGCGGCGGCGCCGTCGGCTGGCGGACGATGGCGATCCTCTACGCGCTGCTCGGCCTGGCGGTCAACACGCTCTCGGTGTTCTCGGTCAAGGAGCTGCCGCCCGAGGAGCTGGTGGGTGAGGAGGAGCTCCAGGAGGACAAGCTCTCGGTGGCGGAGTCGGCCAAGATGCTGGTGTCCAACAAGTACTACCTCATCATCCTCATCGTCTTCCTGCTCACCCAGATCTTCACGGCGATGCTCAACATGGGCATCTACTTCATGAAGTACGTCCTGGGCGACGCGGACCTGCTGAAGACCTTCGCCTGGTCCATCAACATCCCGCTCATGATCGGGCTCCTCATCACACCGCTGGTGGTGAGTCGCTTCGGGAGCATGTACCGAATCAACATCATCGGCTACGTCATCGCGACCCTGGGGCGGCTCGGGGTGCTCGTGGCCGCCTACATGAACAGCCTCCCGCTCATGCTGATCCTCTCCGGGGTCGCGGCCCTGGGTATGAGCTCGTTGCAGGGCACGCTCAACGCCCTCATCGCCGAGGCCTCGGAGCACACCTGGCTGCGCACCGGCAAGCGCATCGACGGGCTCATGTTCTCCTGCACGTCGCTCGGTGTGAAGGTGGGCGGCGGGCTCGGCACGGCCCTGTCCGGGTGGCTGCTGGCCGCCTCCGGCTACGACGGGGACCTCAAGGTCCAGCCGGAGTCCGCCATCCAGATGATCTACATCATGTACGTGTGGCTGCCGCTCGCGGCCAACGCCCTCATCCTCGTCCTGCTCATGCGGCTCGACGTCGAGAAGGTCAACACCCGGCTCAAGGAGGAGGCCGACGCGCGGGCCGAGGTGGAGGTCGGCGTCGGGGCGAGCGGCGGGGGCTCCGTGACTGCTGGGCGGACCAGTGACATCGTCGGTGGTGGCGACGTCATCGGGAGCCCGGATGGCACGGCGGGCACCTCGGAGAGCGAGGACTCGAAGAGCTGAGGCTGCGCGAGCGGCTTGACTCACGGGTGGGGGCGAGGCTGAGGCGACATGGACGGCGCTCCTCGCCCCCGCCCGCGTGCAGTAAGCAGGCCCGTAGGCGGCTCGGGCGGGCCGGAGCGGTGGCTGCGGTTCGCGCCCGGGACTTACTTTCCGATCGAGGACTGCGTTGTCCTCCAGGCTACTGGGGTCTCCCCGCAGTCATATGGGGGAGAACGCAGTCCTGGTGGCGAAAGTACGTCCTCGATGG
>NZ_KV811031.1:90135-115219 GCF_001812965.1 Actinomyces sp. HMSC075C01 | reverse complement strand
CAGTCCTGGTGGCGAAAGTACGTCCTCGATGGGGTCGGCGGCTCCCGCAATGGGGCGGCGGCTCCCGCAGCGCGGGTGGTAGCTGGGCCACGACGGGCTCTTGCGCCACCTGAACGACCTGACCCGCCTCCGCCGTCCCCTTCGGCGCCATCCAAGAGCGCCGCGGCGTCGTTGGTCCGGTACCGGCCTGAGCCTCTTCGAGCCGGCCTACTCCACGAGGGGCGGGAGGCACTGGCCAGGGGTTGTGCATACTGCACGAACGCCCGCACCCCGCGGAGTACACCCGACCCTCCTCCAGTAGCCCCCGACCCTCGTGCAGTACTCGTCGCCAGGCGCCCCCGACCGGGCAAGCGCCCCGGGGCGGCGCGGGCCGGTGTGACCGGCGAAACTGGGCTTCATCCCACACGAACGCGATATACGTGACGCTTTGGTAGCGAGAACATCTAAGGCTAGGCTTGCCTCGACCATCGTGACCTGAGACTGATTCGTGACTTGGAGGTCGAGTGTTCGCCAACCTGCTCATCGCCCTGAGGGAAGGCCTGGAGGCGGCGCTCGTTGTCAGCATCATCGTCGCCTACCTCGTCAAGGCCGACCGCCGCGACGCCCTGCCCAAGCTGTGGCTGGGGGTCGGGCTGGCGGCGCTGATCCCGCTGGTCGCCGGCGCCATCATGATCTGGGGCCCCAAGACCCTCACCTTCCAGGCCCAGGAGATCCTCGGCGGCACCCTGTCCTTCGTCGCCGTCGGCATGGTGACCTGGATGATCTTCTGGATGGGGAAGAACGCCCGGGAGCTCAAGGGCGAGCTGGAGGGATCACTGTCCAAGTCTCTCTCCGCGGGCAGCTCCGGCTGGGGCGTCGTCTGGATCGCCGTCGTCGCCGTCGGGCGCGAGGGAGTGGAGACCGCCCTGTTCGTCTGGGCCACCGTGCGCTCCAGCATCGAGACCTCCACCGTGCAGGCGACAGTGGGCGTCATCGCGGGACTGGCCATCGCCATTGTGCTGGGCGTCCTCATCTACCAGGGCGCGGTGCGCATCAACCTGCGCGTCTTCTTCGCCGTGACCGGCTACTTCCTCGTCGTCGTCGCCGCCGGCATCGTCGCCTACGGCTTCGGGGACCTCCAGGAGGCCGGCCTCCTGCCGGGCATCATGAGCCACGCCTGGGACCTGTCCCTCTACCTGCCCGACGGCGCCTCGCCCTTCCACTGGCTTTACGTGCTGCTCCAGGCCATGTTCCAGCTCAACCTCCAGCCCACTGTCCTGCAGGTCGTGGGCTGGTGGGTCTACATCGTCCCGACCCTGGTCCTCCTCACCCTCCAGATCACGGGCCGATGGCCCTCGCCCGCACGCGCAGTCGCCGCCCCGGCCACCCCGGCTGCTGTGAGCGCCGACGAGTCCGCCGATGCCGACGCCGAGGAGCCAGCCGACGTCGTCGCGGCCTCCTGACCACCCCGACCACCCTCCCCGCCCCTTGTTCACGCCGCCCCCTTACAAAGGAAAGACCATGCCCACCATCAAGCGACGCAACGTGCTCACCCTGCTCCCCCTGGCCGCCATGGGCCTGGGCCTGGCCGCCTGCGCCGACAACCCCAAGAACGCCAAGGGCGGCGCCTCCGGCTCCGGGGCGGCCCAGGAGATCACGGTGACCCTCACTGACGACGCCTGCAAGCTCTCCTTCACCTCCTTCCCCTCGGGCGTGGTCACCTTCACCATCACCAACTCCGGCTCAGTGGCCAACGAGCTGGAGATCCTCACCGAGGACAAGCTCCAGATCGTCTCCGAGCAGGAGAACATCGGCCCCGGCACCACCACGAAACTCACCACCTCCCTCAAGGAGGGCACCTACTACGCCGCCTGCAAGCCCAACATGGTTGGCGAGCTCAAGGGCGTCACCGAGCTGAAGATCACCAAGGGTGCCGCCGTCGACATCAGTGCCGACGAGACCAAGGCGCGCGAGGCCGCCGTCACCAACTACACCGCCTACGTGCGCGACCAGACCGGCCAGCTCCTCACCGCCACCCATGGCTTCGTCACCGCCTACACCTCCGGCGACACCGCCACCGCCAAGAGCCTCTACCCGCTGGCGCGTCAGTTCTACGAGCGCATCGAGCCCACCGCCGAGTCCTTCGGCCTCAAGGAGGCCGGCGACCTCGACGCCGCCCTGGACACCCGCGTCCAGGACCTCGCCTCCGGCGCCGGCAAGGCCGTCACGGACAAGGACGTCCTCGCCGGATGGACCGGATGGCACCGCATCGAGGCCGACCTGTGGGCCCAGGACTCCTCCAGTCCCTTCAAGTTCGCCGACGACGCCGCCCGCAAGAAGGTCGCCGACCAGCTCAACGCCGACACCAAGTCGCTCTACGACCTCGTCTACGGGAACATCACCGGCGCTGGCGGGAAGAAGTTCGAGCTCGAGCTCGAGGACGTCGCCAACGGCGCCTCCAGCCTCCTGGAGGAGGTCGCCAGCTCCAAGATTGTCGGTGAGGAGGAGACCTTTTCCCACACCGACCTCTACGACTTCCAGGCCAATGTCGAGGGCGCCAAGGTCGCCTACGGCAACGTCGAGGAGCTCATGAAGAAGAAGGACGCCAAGCTCGCCGAGAAGATCACCACCCAGTTCACGGCGGTTGAGAAGCTCATCGCGAACCATGCCTCCGGGAAGGCCTCCAACGGCCAGCCCACCTACGTGGACTACTCCACCATCGCCTCGGTCCAGAAGGACGCCGGCGAGACCCCCGACAAGAACGCCTACACCGACAAGCAGCGCAAGTTCTCCGACGCCGTCAACGCCTTGAGCGAGTCGCTGTCCAAGGTCGCCGGAACCATCCTCTGAGGCGGCGGCACCCCGACAACCCGGACACCCCGGAAGGAGACAGCAGTGAGTGGCAAGCCGGCCCACGAGTCGGACACCTCCCCGGTCGCCGACGACGCGGCCCAGGACGAGACCCTGGATGAGACCCAGGACAAGACCGCGCAGGCTCAGCAGGAGTCGCAGGCCCCGACGTCGGAGGGCCCGGGTAACAGCTCCTCGGCCTCCGACGCGGCCGAGCAGTCCGAGGGGGCGAGCGCCCCCGACGCGGCTGACCAGCCGGAGAAGCCGGATGCGGCTGGGAAACCCGGCCCCAAGGGCACCAGCCGCCGCGCCATGTTCACCGGCGCGGGCCTGGGCGCTGTGCTCGCGGGCCTGGCCGGTGTGGCCGGCGGCCGTGCCTGGGAGGCCTCGCGCCGGCCCGAGGACGCCATCCTCACGACCTACCCCTTCCGGGGTGACCACCAGGCGGGGATCACCACCCCCGCCCAGGACAACATGTTCACCGCGGCCTTCGACGTCTCCACCACCGACGTCGAGGACCTGAAAACCCTCTTGTCCGACTGGGCCGTGGCCGCCGAGCAGATGGCCGCCGGCGAGCTCATCGGCGGCCAGCCCAGCTCCAACAAGCAGCTGCCGCCCAAGGACACCGGTGAGGCCTGGGGCTACAAGCCCAACGGCCTGACCATCACCTTCGGCGTGGGCAAGGGGCTGTTCGTCGACGCCGACGGCAAGGACCGCTTCGGCCTGGCCGCCAAGATGCCCGCCGTCCTCAAGGAGGGCATGCCCTCCTTCGCCGGCGACCAGCTCCACGCCGCCCAGTCCGACGGTGACCTGCTCATCCAGGCCTGCTCCAACGACGCCCAGGTGTGCGTCCACGCGATCCGCAACCTCACCCGCATCGCCTTCGGGACCGCCGCGCTGCGGTGGAGCCAGGTCGGCTACGGGCGCACGTCGTCGACCTCCGTGGACCAGGAGACGCCACGCAACCTCTTCGGCTTCAAGGACGGCACCAACAACATCAAGGCCGAGGACTCCGCCGACCAGCTCAACAAGCACCTGTGGGTCCAGAAGGGCGACGACGCCGCAGCCGAGTGGATGACGGGCGGCACCTACTACGTGGCCCGGCGCATCCGCATGCTCGCCGAGATCTGGGACCGCCTGCGGCTCATCGAGCAGGAGCAGACCATGGGGCGTGACAAGCGCTACGGGGCGCCGCTGAGCATCGCCAACCCCACGAAGGCCTCCGAGGAGTTCACGGCCGTGGACTACAAGGCCAAGGATGACAAGGGCGAGACGCTCGTGCCGGCCGACGCGCATATCGCCGTCGTCTCACCGGAGCAGAACCAGGGGCGCCGGATGCTGCGCCGCGGCTACAACTACACCGACGGCTCCGACTCCCTGGGGCTGCTGCAGGCCGGCCTGTTCTTCATTGCCTTCGTGCGTGACCCGCGCACGAACTTCTACCCGATCCTGGACCGCATGACCAAGAGCGACGCCCTCCAGGAGTACCTCAAGCACGAGGCCTCGGCGCTGTTCGCGATCCCCCCGGGCATCAAGGAGGGTGACACCATGGTGGCCGCCTCGCTGTTCAGCTGAGGACGGGGTGAGGCGGCTCGGGCGGGCGGGCGGGACTCAGTGGTGGCTGCGGTTCGCGCCGGGGACGTACTTTCCGACCGAGGACTGCGTTTTCCTGCAGGCTACTGGGGTCTCCCCGTCGCCATCTGGGGGACAGCGCAGTCCTGGTGGCGAAAGTACGTCCTCGATGGGGGCGGCGGCTCCCGCGGTCGGTTCGCGTCAGTGGTCGGCGTCGGCCAGCGCCTTGAAACCGGTGATCGCGACCAGTGCCATGGCCAGGATGCCGGCCAGGATGAGAGCCAGCACCCGGAAGGTGGACGACGACGTCGCCAGGAGCGGGCCGACGCTCGTGCCGACGAACAGGATGAATCCGTTGAGCGCCATGCCGCTGCCGCGGTTGGGGGCGGATACCTGCCCGTAGAGGCTGATCATCGCTGGCGCGGCTAACGCGACCCCAGCGACGTACACGACGCTGCAGACCACCAGGCCCGCCAGGCTCCCCGCCAGCAGTGCCTCACCGAGCATGCCCAACGCTGACACTCCGAAGCCGAGCTGGGCCGTCCGGGACCAGGACCACCTCGCGGCGAGCCGACCTGCTACGAGACTGAGGAACATGGCTGGTAGGGCTGCCAGGCGGATGAGGATGATGGACGTGGGACGCAGGCCCAGCATTTCCAGGTGACCGCCGATCCCCGTGTACATGGCCACGAACACCATGAGCAGCGTGATGTGCGCCAGGCTGAGCGCCAGAACCGCGGGCCTGAGCGCGAGCCGCCCCAGTGATGCGAACTGTCCCCGCAGGGAGGAGCCCGAGGGGCCGGAGGCGGGAGCGACGTCATGCACGACGCCGAGGACGACCGCCAGGGCCACAGCGAGCAGCCCGCCGCACAGGGGGAAGAACCACCGCCACCCCAGGTGCAGCGCAACCAGTGAGGCCAGGACCTGGCCGACGATGCCCGCCACGAGGAACGACGTCGACATCGCCCCGATCCCCCCGGCCCGCCTGGGCGGCTCCAGGGCCTCGGACAGGTAGGCCAGGGCCACGGGCGCGAAGCCGGAGGCGCTCAGGCCCTGGATCGCGCGCAGGGCTGCGAGGACTAGGAGCGATGGCGCCAGGGCGCAGCAGACGGTGGAGACGATGAGGATCCCGAGAGCCAGCGCCATGATCCTCCGTCTGCCGTAGTGGTCGGAGACCGGCCCCCAGATGAGGAAGCCCGCAGCGTAGGTGAGGCTGAAGGCCGTCGACAGGGCGACAGTGGCATTGCCGTGGAGGTCGACCGAGATCGGGGTGAGCAAGGGGATGGCGGCGTACAGCTGGGTCAGAACGAGCAGCGCGGTGACCACGAGGGTCACGGTGGCACTGCTGCCGGCGGGGGAAGCGGGAGATGCCGACCGAGTCGTCAACTGGGTCGAGGACTCGGGGGAGTGGGTGACATCGGGATGCAGATCGGACCGGTGTGCGCGAGACATGAGAACCCCTTTCCAACGTAAGCGTTGGAAATGACCCTAGTAGACTGGAGGAGTAGTTGCAACGGTAGCGTTGGAGTTTGCCGCCGGCGCTCGCGGACACGGGAGACGGAGTGTCATGGCCTGGGACACTGAGGGGACCAAGCGCAAGATCAAGGACGCCGCCACCGCCGAGTTCACCCGCCGTGGGCCCGCTGGGACCACCGTCGAGCGGATCGCCAAGCGGGCCGGGGTCAACAAGGAGCGCGTCTACAACTACTTCGGCTCCAAGGACCGCCTGTTCTCCGCAGTCCTGCGCGACGAGCTGACCAGGGCTGCCGAGGCCGTGCCGCCCGCCTTCGACGACGGCGAGGATGCGGGGGACTACGCCGGGCGCCTCTATGACTACCACCGGCAGCGCCCCGAGCTCATCCGGCTGCTGTGCTGGGAGGCCCTCACCTTCGACGACGAGGTGCCCGAGGAGGAGCTGCGGCGCGAGCACTATCAGCGCAAGATCGCCGGGGTGCGCAGTGGCCAGGACTCCGGCGTCCTGACCCGGGACGTCGACCCAGGGGCGCTCATGGTCATGCTCATGTCGCTGACCGGCTGGTGGTCCACCGTGCCTCAGGTGGCCCGGATGCTGTGCGGGCCCCTCGAGGATGAGGAGGCGCACGAACGTCAGCGCGCCGTCGTCGTCGACGCGGCACGTCGGCTCGCCGCACCTCGCGACTGAGCGTGTGGAGGCCGGCTGGGCCAAGATGGAGCCATGCGCGACCTGAACGACCTGACCCGTCCCACCGTCCCCTCCGGCGCCATCCAGGAGCGCATGCTCGCTGAGACCGAGGAGCGCCGCGGCGTCGTCGGCCCGGCACCGGTCCTGCCCGACGACGCCGGAGCCCCCACCGCCCTGCGCACCGCCCTGAGTGAGGCCGTCGCCGAGCTGGCCCCGCAGATCGTCGAGCTCTCCCACGACATCCACGACCACCCCGAGACCGGCTACGAGGAGCACCACGCCGTGGCCACGGTCGCCGAGCTCCTGCGCCGCCACGGCATCGAGCCAGAGGTCGGCGTCTACGGCATGGACACCGCCCTGCGCGCCGAGATCCCCGGGGCCGGCAGCACCGAGGCAGCAACCGGCGGCACCGGCGCAACCGCCGCAGACTCCGGCGAATCAGCCGGCACCATCGCCATCCTCGCCGAGTACGACGCCCTGCCCGGTATCGGCCACGGCTGCGGCCACAACGTCATGTGCGCCAACTCCGTGGGCGCCTTCCTCGCCCTGGCCTCCCTGGCCCGCACCCGCCCCGGCGCCCTGCCCGGCCGCGTCGTCCTGCAGACCACGCCCGCCGAGGAGAACTCGACCGCCAAGGAGATCCTGACCGTGCGCGGCATGCTCGACGGCGTCGACGCCGCCATCCAGACCCACTCCTACGCCCACGACGTCACCCACCAGACCTGGCTGGGCGTGCGCCGCCTGCGCGTCATCTTCCACGGCGTGCCGGCCCACGCCGCCTCCCAGCCCTTCATGGGCCGCAACGCCCTGGACGCCGCCACCCTGGCCCTGACCGGCATCGGCCTGCTGCGCCAGCAGATGCTCCCCATGGACCGCCTCCACGCCATCATCACCGACGGCGGCCAGGTCCCCAACATCATCCCCGAGCGCACCGAGCTGTCCATCATGGTGCGCTCCAAGTACCTCGAGACCCTCAAGGAGATCGCCGAGCGGGTCGAGGAGCTCCTCCACGGCGCTGCCCTCATGACCGGCACCGGCGTCGAGATCCTCACCTCCGAGTACTGCAACGAGGTCCCCGTCCGCGACAACGGCCCCCTGCTGACCTCCTGGGTGCGCTCCCAGCGCGAGCGCGGCCGCGACCCCCTGGCCGCCGGCGTCCTGCCCGAGACCATCGCCGCCGGCACCGACTTCGGCAACGTCTCCCAGCGCATCCCCGGCATCCACCCGCTCATCAAGGTCACCGACCGGCCCGACGTCGCCCTCCACACCCCCGCCATGACCGAGGCTGCCGGCGCCCCCACCGGGGACGCGGCCGCGCTCGACGGCGCCTACGGGCTGGCCGCAGTCGCCCTGGACTGGCTGTACGACGCCGAGCTGCGCCGGGCCGTGCGCGCCGACTTCGAGGCCAGCGGAGGGGCGATCGACGTCGCCGGCTTCTGGGAGGAGTGAGGCGCGCTCAGGCCGCCCCGGCTACCCCAGTCGCGTCGGCTCTCAGGCCGCCGGGCGGCGGATGAGCAGCGCCCCGGGGTCGATGCGCACCCGCATGCCCTGCGTGGGTGCCAGCAGGTCGCCGTCGACCTCCACCAGGGCCGGCGCCGAGAGCCGGACGGCCACCTCCCCTCCACGGCGCAGCCTCACCCGTCCCAGGGAGCGGCCCGACTCGGAGTAGCGCGCCGCATAGGGCGGCAGCACCTGGCGCGCCAGCGAGCTCCAGCCCGCCAGGCCGGCCACCGTGTCGATGGCGGCGACGTCGAGCATGCCGTCGTCGGTGCGCGCCTGCGGCAGCAGGGTGATCCCGGCCGGCAGGCGCCCGCCGTTGGCCACCAGCAGGTTGCGGGCCCTCAGGCGCTCCACGCGCCGTGCGCCGGCCTCGTCCTGGAGGCTGAGCACCAGGTCCATGCGCGGCGAGCCCAGGTTCTCCATGGCCGCCAGCGCGTAGGCGCCCCAGCCGACCCGCGCCTTGAGGGCCGGGCGCGTGGAGGCCACCAGTCCGGCGTCGAAACCGATCCCGGCCACCACCATGCAGGCGTGCTCGTCGCCGAGTGTGGGCCGGGTCCACTCATGCGCCCTGCGGGTCGCCCTGTGGATCGTGCGCACGGCCCGGGCCGCCTCAGCCGACAGCTGCCGGGAGTCGGCCGGTGCGACCGGGACGGGCGGGGAGTCCGGCGGAGCTGCTGCGGCTGGCCCCGTCAGGGGCGTGGAGGCCGCCCGCCCGCGGGGGGCGCCCGCCGGCGCCGGGTCGGGGACGACGTCGGGATCGGACCAGGGCTCGGTGCGCACCCAGGCCAGGTCGGCGGGAAGATCGACGCCGCGGGCCACCACCTGGGCCGCCGCCCGGGCATCCCCGACCGGTACCCCGAGGTTGCGGGCCGCCAGGTTCGCCGTACCCAGCGGGACGATACCCATCTGGGCCCCGGTGCCGGCCAGGCCGGCCGCCACCGAGCGCACCGTTCCGTCACCGCCGGCGGCCACCACCAGCCTCGCCCCGGCCGCCAGAGCCAGGCGCGCCTGCATCGTGCCGGGCTCGGAGACGCTCGTCTCCAGCCACACGGGCCCGGCGTAGCCGGCCTCGCGCAGCTCGCCCTCCAGCAGGGAGCGCACCGCGGCGGTGACGCGCGGCTTGGAGGGGTTGACGACGACGCAGGCCAGTGGACGCCCGGTGCGCGTCGTCGCCCGGGTGCCGCCGTCGGTGCCGCCCGTCATAGGGGCAGGCTAGTCTCCCTGGCGGCCTGGGTCACGGCCCGCCAGGGGTCGGCGGGCAGGAACGGGCCGAGAGGACGCGAGAGAGCGCCTGCCGCCGGCGAGAGGCGCCCCGGAGGGAGGGCTCAAGCCTTGACAGGCGAGACGGGCAGGTCGGCCTCTCTCACCAGGCGCGAGATGAGATCGGCCAGCTGGGCGAAGTCGGCGCCGCGGGAGGAGGAGACCCGGTGCACCAGGCCCATGCGGCGCATCGGCGCCTCGTCGCCGAAACGGGCGACGCCGTACTCCGAGGAGGGGGTCAGCAGCTGGAGCGCCCCCTCGGGGATGATCGTCACGCCGGAGCCGTGAGCGACCATGCGGGTCACCGTCGACAGGGTGGTGGCCACCGCGACCGGGGGGTGAGAGCCGTAGCGCTGGCACAGGGCCAGGGTCTGGTCGCGCAGGCAGTTGCCCTCGTCGAGCAGGAGGAGGGGCTGGTCGTCGAGCTCGGCGGGGCTCACGTCCGTGCGGCCGGCCCAGGGGTGGTCGGCGGCGGTGAGGACGACGAGCCGCTCGTCGAACATCGGGATCGCGGTGATGCGCTGAAGGTCGTCCTCCAAGGCGATGATGGCCGCGTCGAGGCGCCCCTGGGCGAGCTGGTCGAGGTTGTCCCCGGTGACCATCTCACGCAGGTCCAGGTCCATCTGGGGCAGGGCCTCACGCAGGCCGTCAATGAGGACAGGGGCCAGGTAGGGCGCGATGGTGGGGATGACACCCAGGCGCATCGTGCCGCTCAGGGCGGCGCCCTGGCTGGAGGCGGCCTCGTTGAAGGCCTCGGCGGCCAGGACGGCGTCCCGGGCGTAGGGCAGCAGGGCCTCGCCCAGGGAGGTGACCAGGACGCGGCGGGTGGTGCGCTCCACCAGCTCGCCGCCGACGCGCTTCTCCAGTGCGGTGATGGCCTGGGACAGGCTGGGCTGGCTGACTCCGAGCGCGGCGGCGGCCTCACCGAAGTGCTGGTGGTCGCACAGCGCTACGAAGGCCCTCAGCTGGGAGAAGGACGGAGATGATGTGGTCGGCATGAGTTGTGGTCCTGTGGTCGGGGCCCGCATTCATGGCGGTCGGCGAGCCTGATATGACGGAGTGGCAGAAAATCGGGGACAGACGACTAGCCGGGAGGAGCGGGGAGGGCGGTGCGGTGGGAGGTGAGGGCGAGTCTCCAACGTGGCGGCTCGGAAACACCGTCGGGAACGATAGGGCGCACCGATTGAAGTGGATTCTATTCACAGGTGGATTGCGTTGGTAAGAGGGGTGTGGGTCACGTTCGCCGTTCCGAGGTGGTGCGGGTGAGGGTGAGCATGTATATATCGCGGCCTTGCGACCCCACGCCGCCACCACCCAATCTCCTGGATCATTCCTGGATTTCAGGGCCTTGGGTGACGCTGGCGGCGGGCCGGCCGCCGGGGGATCGACGTCGAATCCCACCCGTTCCGCCCTCGAGTGTTGGCTCCGCCACTCGTCCGTGACTTCGGGCGTCCCCGGCTCGCCCCGTCTCCGTCGCCCGTCGCGCTCGCGGCCCGGATCGGCTCAGGTGCTGATCGAATGCTGTCTGGGGCGCGGTCCTGACTACACTCAGGACCATGATCGACCTGCGTGCGCTTCGTGAGAACCCCGAGCCCTTCCGCGCCAGCCAGCGAGCCCGTGGTGCCGACGTTGATCTCGTCGACCGCGTCATCGCCGCCGACGAGACCCGCCGTCAGGCGCTGGCCGCCTTCGAGAACCTCCGTGCCGAGCAGAAGCAGGTCTCCCGGTCCGTGGGGAAGGCCTCCCCGGAGGAGCGCCCGGCGATCCTGGCCAGCGCCAAGGAGCTGGCCGAGCAGGTCAAGGCCGCCGAGGCCGCCTCCTCGGCCGCCGCCGCCGAGCTCGACGACCTGGCCCGCCAGTTCGCCAACCTCATCGAGGGGGCGCCCTCGGGCGGCGAGGAGGACTACGTCGTCCTGCGCCACGAGGGCGGCGAGCCGCGCGACTTCGCCGCCGAGGGCTTCGAGCCCGCCGACCACCTGGCGATCGGCGAGGGCCTGGACATCATCGACACCCGCCGCGGCGCCAAGGTCTCCGGCGCCCGCTTCTACTACCTCAAGGGCTGGGGCATGCGCCTGGAGCTGGCCCTCATGACGGCCGCCCTGGATGCCGCCGTCGCCCACGGCTTCACCCCGATGACCACCCCCACCCTCGTCACCCCGCAGGTCATGGGCGGCACCGGCTTCCTGGGCGCCCACAGCGACGAGATCTATTACCTGCCCGCCGACGACCTCTACCTCACCGGCACCTCCGAGGTGGCCCTGGCCGGCTACCACGCCGACGAGATCCTCGACCTGTCCGCCGGGCCCAAGCGCTACATGGGCTGGTCCACCTGCTACCGACGCGAGGCCGGGGCCGCCGGCAAGGACACCCGCGGCATCATCCGCGTCCACCAGTTCAACAAGGCGGAGATGTTCTCCTACTGCCGCCCCGAGGACGCCGAGGCCGAGCACGCCCGGCTCCTGGCCATGGAGGAGGAGATGCTGGCCCTGGTCGAGCTGCCCTACCGGGTCATCGACACCGCCGCCGGAGACCTGGGCTCCTCCGCCGCCCGCAAGTTCGACTGCGAGGCCTGGCTGCCCACCCAGCAGCGCTGGATGGAGGTCACCTCCACCTCCAACTGCACCACCTACCAGGCCCGCCGACTGGCCGTGCGCGAGCGCCGCGAGGGAGGCACGAGCCCCGTGGCCACCCTCAACGGGACCCTGGCCACCACCCGCTGGATGGTCGCCATCTTGGAGAACCACCAGCAGGCCGACGGCTCGGTGCGCGTGCCTGAGGGCCTGCGCCCCTACCTGGGCGGCCTGGAGGTCATCGAGCCCGTCGGCGCCACCGCCTGAGGGCCGGCCCCGTGAACCCCACCGGCAACGGTCCGGCCGTCAACCCCGCCACCGGCATCGCCCCGGCCGGCCAGCCCCTGACCCGCCTGGGCGGCTCCATGGAGTACGTCGGGCACCTCGAGGACGGCGCCGGACAGGCCGCAGGCACCGGCGAGCACGCCCTGCGCCGTCGGCCCCTGGGACACGAGGAGTACCACGCCCTCGTCCAGGACCGGATGCAGGACCTTGACGCCCTGGAGGCCGACGGCGGCGCCCGGCTCGCACCCGGCCACGGGCTCGTCGTCGCCCTCGACGTCGACGGCACCATCCTCGACATGGACGGGAGCGTCTCGGAGCGGGTCATGGCCTCCGTCGCCCGCCTGCGCGCCCACAAGGTCCCCGTGGTCATCTCCACCGGCCGCGGGATCGCCGCCACCATGCCGGTGGTGCGCCACCTGGGGCTGTCCACCGGCTGGATGGTGTGCGCCAACGGCGCCCTGACCCTGCGGCTCGACCCGGACGCCCCCGGCGGCTACGAGGTGGTCGACTCGCGCACCTTCGACCCGCGCACCGCCATCGAGACTCTTCACGCCGCCGTGCCCGACGGGATCCTCGCCGTGGAGGACCCCGGCGCCGGCTTCAAGGTCTCCCGGCTCTTCCCCGACGGCGAGCTCATCGAGGATCAGCGGGTCGTCACCTTCGACGAGCTCGTCTCCCAGCCGGTCACCCGCGTGGTCCTGCGGGCCCCGGGCATGCCCGTGGATCGCTTCTCCCAGATCGTGGCCGACTCCGGGCTGCACTCGGTGGAGTACGCCATCGGCTGGACGGCCTGGCTCGACGTCGCCCCCGAGGGCGTCACCAAGGCCTCCGCCCTCGAGGCGCTCATCGCCCGCCTGGGCACCGACTCCGCCCACGTCCTGGCGGTCGGGGACGGCTCCAACGACGTCGAGATGATCGAGTGGGCCGGAGCCGGCGTCGTCATGGGCAGCGCACCGCAGTGGGTGCGCGACCGCGGCGATATCCTGACCGAGCCCGTGTGGCGGGACGGCTGCGCGGCCGTCCTGGACGCCCTCATCGAACGAGTAAGGCACCCGTGATGCGACAGTCCCCCCTCCCTGTCTCCCAGCACAACTCCATCTCTGAGGAGTGCGCGGCCCGCGCTGCCGGCCCGTCCGGTGGGGCGAGCGCCCCCGGTCGGGGCCGCGTGAGCCGTCGGCTGCGCCGGGGCAGCCGCCTCCTGGCCGCGGCCAGCACCCTGACCCTGGCTGCCGCCGCCACCGCCGCCTGCTCAGCCGGTGGGGCCGGCTCGGCCACGGCCACCGGCTGCGCCGCCTACCAGGCCTATCAGGGCCACAAGGGCGCCACCGTCACCATCTCCAGCAGCCTGACCGGCACTGAGGCCGAGCGCTTCGAGGCCTCCGTGGCCGAGTTCGAGAGCTGCACGGGCATCAACATCGAGCACACCGGCACCACCGAGCTGCGCTCCCAGCTGCTCAACGGCTCGGGAGCCAACCTGTCCACCAGCTCGGGGGCCTCGCCGTCGAGCCAGGACAACCCCGAGAACCTGCCCGACCTGGCCATCGTGCCTCAGCCCGCCATGGTGGCCGAGCTCGTCGACACCGGCGTCGTCCACCCGCTGCCCGACAAGGTCAACAGCAACGTGGAGGCCGGCTGGGACCGGCACTGGATCCAGGTCGGCATCCACGCCTCCGTGCCCTACGGCGCCCCGCTCATGGCCTCGGTGAAGTCCCTCGTGTGGTACTCGCCGGACGCCTTCGCCAAGGCCGGCTACGAGGTGCCCAACACGTGGGCCGACCTGGAGGCCCTCACCAACAAGATCCGCTCCGACCACCCCGACGGCTCCGTGACGCCCTGGTGCGTGGGCGCCGCTGACGGGGAGTCGACCGGCTGGGTGCTCACCGACTGGCTCGAGGACGCCCTGCTGGCCACCCAGGGGCCCGGCGTCTACGAGACCTGGGCCTCGCACCGGTCTCCCGTCGACTCCCCGAATGCCGTGGAGGCCCTCGGGGCCGTCAACTCCCTGGTCCTGGACGACGGGCACGTCGCCGGCGGGCGCGGCTCGGTCATCTCCCGCACCCCCGTGCAGGCCGGGGCCGACCTGGTCAAGGGCAGCTGCCTCATGCTGCACGCCTCCTCCTCCTTCGAGAGCCGCTTCCCCGAGGGCACCGTCATCACCGACGCCGACGGCGCCAACCCGGTGACGGTCCAGGCCCCCCACCCGACCGCGAGCGCCACCGCCGGCGGCGGGACGGCCGGGGCGACGGCGTCGGCCAAGGGCACGGCCACGGCAGCGGGCGCGACGAGTACAGCGGGTTCGGCTGGAACGAAGGTCTCGGCCTTCGTCACCCCGGCGGCGGACCGCGGCTCGGACTCGGTGCTGGTGGGGACCGACTACCTCGTGGCCTTCACCCGCTCGGACGCGGTCAGCGCGGTCATGGAGTACCTGACCTCCCAGGAGTGGGCCCGCACACGCATGGCACTGGGCGGGGTGGCGACCGCCAACCAGGGCGTCGACCCGGACCTGGCGCCCAGCGACGTCGGCCGGCGCGCCACCAGGCTGCTCCAGTCACGCCAGACGACCGTGGAGATGGATGCCTCGGACTCGATGCCGGTGGCTGTGGGCAGCAGCGCCCTGTGGGTCGGGCTGAGCCGGTGGGCGACCGGGACGGCGACCCCCAAGGAGGCGCTCAAGCAGGCCGAGGCGGCCTGGCCCAAGAAGTAGCCAGCCCGGGCGGGCCCCGCAGGCCATGGGTGCGACGTCGGGTCCGAGGCTTCCGCCCTGGGCCGGCCTACTCCACGAGGGTCGGGATCCACTGGTCAAGGGTTGGGCCTACTGCACGAAGGCCCCGTCTACCTGCAGTACCCCCACCCCTCCTCCAGTAGCACCCCACCCTCGTGCATTGCGTTCCGGCGAGGCTGGGCACCACTCGGGCGGCCGGGAGCAGCCTGGAGCATTGATCCGCGTCGGGCGGGTCGATAGCCTTGGATCCCCAGCGATTCAAGGAGGACTCATGGGACTGGGATGGTTCGGCGCCCCCGAGCACAAGCGTTGGCTGGCCTACGAGACGCATGCGCTGCTGCACTACGCGCGCGCCGCGCAGGTGCCCACTGGATTCGGGTGGATCGGTCAGGGCGGTGAGGTGGACCCCGCCCATCCCGTCGAGCTGTGGATCACCGGCCGCATGACCTTCGCCTTCTCCCTGGGGGCGCTCATGGGGATCCCCGGCTGCCGCCGCTACGCCGACCACGGCGTGCGCGCCCTGAACGGCCCCCTGCGCGACCCGGTCAACGGCGGCTGGTACTCGGCGATCGGCGCCGAGCCCGACGCCGAGGGGCGGGGCGTCCCGGTCGACCGCGACGCCCGCAAGGAGTGCTACCAGCACGCCTTCGTGCTCCTGGCCGCCGCCACCGCGACGGCCGCCGACCGGCCCGGCGCCCATGAGCTGCTGCGCGACGCCATCGAGGTCCAGGACCGCTACTGGTGGGACGAGGGCCAGCAGATGCCGGTGGAGTCCTACGCCGCCGACTTCACCGACTCCGAGGACTACCGCGGCATCAACGCCGCCATGCACACGGTGGAGGCCTACCTGGCCACCGCCGACGTCACCGGCGAGGTGCGTTGGCTGGAGCGGGCCCTGAAGATCACCGACTTCGCCGTCAACGTTCAGGCCCGTGAGCACGGCTGGCGCCTGCCCGAGCACTACTCCACTACCTGGGAGCCACGCCTGGACTACAACCGCGACGAGCCCGCCCACCCCTTTAGGCCCTACGGCGTCACGCCGGGCCATGGGCTGGAGTGGGCGCGCCTGACCGTCCAGCTGCGCGGGGCGCTCATCAACCGCTCCATGAGTGCGCCGGACTGGATGCTGGAGGCTGCCGAGCACATCTTCGAGCAGGCCCGCACCGACGGCTGGCGCATCGACGGTGCCCCGGGTTTCGTCTACACCACGGACTTCGACGGCAAGCCCGTGGTGCACGAGCGCATGCACTGGGTGGTCTGCGAGGGCATCTCAGCCTCGGCCGCCATCCGCCAGGCCCTGCTCGATGACGGTCGCGGGGAGATCGACGTCGAGCACTATGAGCACTGCTACCGGGCCTGGATCGACTACGCCGAGGAGTTCCTCATCGAGGAGCCTGGCGTGTGGACCCACGAGCTCGACCGCGACAACCGGCCCTCGACCCGCACCTGGGTGGGGCACCCGGACATCTACCACGCCCTGCAGGCCACCCTTATGGCGCGCCTGCCGGTGTGGCCGGCGATCGGGCAGGCCCTGGCCGAGGGGCGGCTCGACGAGCCGAACTCCCTGCTGCCGGCGCGCGCCAGCAAACCGCACCGGCGCGGGTTCTTCGGCAGGTCCTAGGGGCTGGTGCGGAAGCGGGCCGGGGCTGGGCTGGGCTGGGCTGGGCCTCGTGTTCGTACTGTGAGGTGCGCGTTCGTACCCTAAGATGTGTGTTCGTACTTTAAGGTGCGCGTTCGTACCCTTAACCCCCGAACGCGAGGCCTAAGGTACGAACGCGCCGTCGGCGACCGGTGGGCTCGGACTGGTGGGCTGGCGGTGACCGCGGGCCCACCGGGATGGTAGGGTCTGTGCCTGTCGCGCCCGGTGGGTGCGGCCTGGAGAGGTGACAGAGCGGCCGAATGTGGCGGTCTTGAAAACCGCTGTGCGCCTGGCGCACCGGGGGTTCGAATCCCTCCCTCTCCGCTCACACACCGCAATACCAACGAAAACTCATCAAGGTTTCATGAGTCAGGTGAGTTTGGCGGCGTTCTCGTCACCGGTGAGCCTGGCGGCCATCGAGTGCAGCCTGATGATTCTTCAGTTCAAGAGACAGTCCCGCATCGTTCCGACGCTGCGGTCAACATCTCAGTAATGACATCTATGTCAATACCGAGAGAGATGAGAGGCAGCCGCGGCCTTAGTGTGGTGACTATGCCGTGATAGCCAAGAGAGGCACCTTCCACGATACCGAATTGACGAACGAGGAGAAGATGTGATGGAAGATTCCCTAGCCATAACAGTCAGTGCTCGGCAGTGGATCGGGCTGTGCGCGTTGGCCGGAGGGTACTTCATTGCTCTTCTTGACCTGACAATTATTAACCTCGCAGTTCCCTCGCTGACACGGGACTTAAGTGCGTCCACAACCCAGGTGTTCTGGGCGGTCAACAGCTACGGTCTCGTTCTCGCGCTGGCGATCATCCCGTCAGGTCGTTTAGGTGACCGATTCGGGCACCGACGCCTCTTCCTCCTGGGGACGATCATCTTGGCAACTGCCAGCCTCGCCTGCGGTGTCGCGACCTCTCCGTTCGTCTTGATCGCCAGCCGGTTCCTTCAGGGACTCGGTGCCGGCATGCTGGTGCCGCAGACTCTCACGCTCATCGGCGTCACCTTCCCTGAAAATACCCGTGGGCGCGCAGTCGGCATCTGGGGATCAATTGCAGGAACTGCGTCCGTCATCGGCCCCCTTGTCGGTGGAGTATTGATTGATAGTCTTAGCTGGCGCTGGGTCTTCCTCATCAACCTTCCGATTGCGATTCTCGTCGTGGTTCTGGGTCTGCGAAGTCTTTCGATCGAAGAGGTCCGGTCCGTGAGGGTTGATTTCATGGGCACCTTTCTTGCGGGCATCGGCCTTGTGGCACTTCTCTATGGATGTCTGCAAGGTCCCCATGCGGGCTGGGGTCCGCTGACCATTGCTTGCCTGCCGTTCGCTGTGTTCTGCCTGTTTGCGTTCTTCCGGTATGAGCGCCGTGTGGATCCGGCGCACGCAGTGTTTCCACGGTCTCTTCGCGAGAATCCACGGTTCCTCGTTGCCGCTTTGTTCGGCCTTTTTGCCGCCCTTGGCGTGTTCTCCTTGACGTTTCTCGTATCGAACTACATCCAGTCCGTGATGGGGCAAACGGCGTTCTGGGCGGGGGTTGCTCTTGCGCCAGCGTCGATTGCGTCCGTGGTCACAGCACCTATTGCGGGCCGCTGGGTTGATGAAGGGAAGGCCCGCCTCGTCCTACAGATCGGCTTCGGGGCCTCCGCGATGGGAACCGCCCTGAGCATACTGATTACCACTACTGGGGTTTCTTGGATGTGGTTCCTGGGTGCGACTATCGTTTTCGGCATCGGAAATGGCTTCTTGATGGCGCCACTGACGACAGTAGGTATGGCCGCACTGAGGAGTGACGAGTTCGGTGCTGCGTCCTCCCTCCTCAACGTCCTTCGCCAAGCCGGTCCCGTGCTAGGGGGAGCCGTTGTCGGGCTCTTGATACAGGTGCTCGCTGCCGCGCCTACCGAGTTCGACCCGCTGGGGCTATCAAGGTCGACCGTTGCGTGGGTGCTGAGTGTTCCATTGCTGCTGTTTTTTGTCGGACTCTTTGTGTATTCGCTCGTTCCGAGGTCGCTGGTGTCGGCAATGGACTGAGGCGGTTTCACGTCAGAGTGCTGCCGAGGGTTTACTTGTGTTCGGGATCGGTCACCCACGTGGCTCTCGGCGTCCTCTGGGTGCAATGCACGAGGGTTGGGTGCCACTGGGAGGGGTGGGTGCACTCCACGAGGTGCGGGGGTTCGTGCAGTATGCACAACCCCTGGCCAGTAGCCCCCGAGGCTCGTGGAGTAGCTGGCCGGGACAGGGTCGACTGTGCCTGTGGGGAGGTGACGGGCAGTGTGCCGAGAGTTTCAAGTCAGACGAAGCTCGAAGTATCAGTGGCGCACACGCGCAGACGGTGCCCATCAGGGTCAGTCGCTACGAAGGTGTAGCCGAACTCGAGGACGGTTGGCTCCAGAACCATCGGAATGCCCAGCATCTTCCACTGCGCGTGAAGACGATCGACGTCGGCATGCTCGACGTCGCTCAGACTCAGTTCAACCCCGCCTACGTATGGCTCAGCAGCGGGTTCAATCTCATCGGCTGCCTGTAGTCCGAGAGTAACGTCGTCAGACAGTTTGAAGACGCTGAATCCTGGATAGGTCTCGATCGGTCCATGACCGAGAATCCGACGGTAGAAGGCGGTACTCGCCTCGACGTCGGAGACGTAGAGGATGACGCTGTTGGGAACAAAGGCCGTCATGGTGATGCTCCTAAGACTCTCACGGGGATACGGGGCGGATGGACGACAATGAGGTTAGAGACCATTGGTGTCACCTTGTGTCACGTATGTGCGAGGATGAGTTGGTGCGTGCCGACCGCCTACTTTCCATGATCTGGCTGCTGCGTGCCCATGGTCGTCTGTCCGCCTCGGAGTTGGCGCAGCGGCTGGAGGTCTCACGGCGCACCGTGCTGCGGGACGTTGAGGCGCTGTCGGCTGCGGGAGTGCCGGTATGGTGCGAGCGGGGACCTCACGGGGGAGTGAGAATCGACCCCGGCTTTCGCATTGACGTGACAGGACTGAACCGTGAAGAGAGCCGGGCTCTCTTCGCCGGTCTCACCAGCTGGGGTGCTGCGCCACTGGACCTTGGCGACGCCCTCGCCTCCGCGTCTCGCAAACTGCTCGCCGCCGTACCCGACAGCCATCGCAGCCGGTCCATGGGCATTGCCTCGCGCGTCGTGGTCGATCCTCAAGGATGGCTTCCCCTGCCCGAGAGCGAGCGGGCCGACGCCGTCTTCCACGCCGTTCAGGAAGCGGTCTTGACGCGCCATCGACTGCGTATGGTCTTCCGCCACAAGTCGAGGACGACGACGCAGGACGTCGTCGATCCGCACGGAATAGTTGCCGCTGGTCGCAGCTGGTACCTGTGTGCCTCACACGGCGCTGAGGTTCGCTTCACCAGGCTCTCTCGGATCGAAGAGGCCGATGTGCTCTCTGAGGAGTGTGCTGACGACTCCGGCTTCGACATGACTGCGGCATGGCAGAAGCAGCGTGAGGAGTTTCTCGATAGGTTCGAGGCGATCACAGCCACTGTCTGGGTGCGGGACGAGCGTTGGAGCGATGTGCAGGAGTGGACGTTGCGCGCAACGACGACCGATGCAGATGGCGAAGCTCCCGGAAATGACGGATGGACCTATCTCCAGCTGGAGTTCATGGACCACTTGCATGCCATGACGATTCTGCTTCGGCTCGGTCCGGATGCCTGCGTCATCACCCCCAAGCGCCTGCGTCAGGACCTCCTTGACTACGTGGACCTCATGCGTGAGCGGTACCGTGCCGGTGGGGCCTGATGACGTGCGGTTTGAGGCAGCACGCTCGCACGTGCCCCGACGGCGAGGAGCGGCCAGAGGACTGCGCGGCCCTGTCAGTTTGTCCTGTCGCATGCTCGGTCGGAGGCCGTGGCCCCGGCCTCACAGGCGCTTGAGGGCCTCGCGTCGGCTGAGTGGGGACAGGTTCGGATGCGCCTGGACGAAGGCGCGCACCCAGTCGCCGTCCGTGCGCGCGTAGTCGCGCAGCGCCCAGCCGATGGCCTTGCGGATGAAGAACTCCGGATCCTCCTGGTTGGCCTCGATGACGTTGGTGAGCAGGTCGAGGTCCGTGTCGACCTTGTGCTGGAGCTGACAGAGGATGGCGCTGCGCCGCACCCACATGTCCGGGTCGGTGGCCCAGGCGCGCATGCGGGCCGCCGCAGCCGGATGCTCACGCACCACCAGCCCGACGGCGTGGGAGGTCTCATCGACCAGATCCCACCACTGCCCCGTGCGCAGAAAATGCTCGTAGAGCGCCAGGGACTCCATGCGTCCAGCATGCGACGCGGACAGCTTGGCGCGGATGACGGCCAGCGCCGCGTTGCGCTCCTCGCGGTGAGTGGCCTCATCCCACAGGCGCCGCAGCGCCACCTCCCAGGTGGCGGCCTCAGTCCACAAGTCGCCATGGGCGGCGGCGATCCGTTGCGCGAGGCGCCGCGTTTCCGGGACCCCGACGCCGTACATCGCCATCTCGGACTTCAGGTACGCCCGCTGCTGCTCGGCGCGGGCGGGGTCGCCCGCCTCCTCCAGAGCCTGACGCAGCTCGGTGATGAACTCCGTGATCCGCGTATCCGTCTGCCCGCTCTCCGCCATCCTCGCCCCTCCTCGCCTCACGACGTACTTCCACAGACATTCATCAACATTATGGACCCGGCGGTGCCGGCACGCGGAGCCTGGAAATCCGCGTCCCCAGGCCGTGAACGAGAGCCCCAGGACACCTGCGCAGCCAGCGCTCACAGCGCCTCATGCCGAGGCGACGGCACCACGCCTTCGGCGGTTTGCTCACGCGGCATCCTCCCGGTAGGCTGCCCGTGCGTCCCGCGGCGAAGCCGTGGGAAGGCAATGGAGATGTCGCATAGTGGCCTAGTGCGCCTCCCTGCTAAGGAGGTTGGGGTGGAAGCCCCTCGGGAGTTCGAATCTCCCCATCTCCGCCACAGCGAGAGCCCCGGTGCGCGGCAGCGTGCCGGGGTTTCGTCGTCGTCGGAGCACTCGTTGCGGCGGCCCCGGAGACTTCCCAACGGTTGGCAGGGCCCGCGAATCGGCCCTACGGTCGGGGCGCGTTCGCCTCTGGCCGATCGGGGTGCCTGTGTGTCTTCCGGTGCAGATCCGGGATAGCGTGACGCTGTACCCGACTGAGAGGGACCTCATGTCTGACCACGACGCAACCCAGCCGTCGACCTCCGGCTCGCCCCGCCCCAATCAGGGCGACGAGTTCAACGCCCGGACCGTCCTCATCAACCAGGACATGCTCGACGCCGCGCGCGCCGAGCAGCAGGCCCCTGGGCAGGCCCCCGGCGCCGTCCCTGGTGCGGTTCCCACCGCCCAGGCCGGAGCGTGGCGTCCGGCGCAGCCCGACCTGCCCGCCGGCCCGCCCCCTGAGGAGCAGACGCGCACCTTCTCCGCAGGTGCCGCGCAGGCGGCCACCCAGCCTGGTGCGGCGCCGGCCGACCCCTACGTCCAGGCCACCCCCTACACCCAGCAGAGTGGAGGCGTCCAGCCGACGCCCTACAACCCGCCGACCCAGTTCGGCCAGCCCGACCCGGCCGGGAGCGGCGGCTTCGGTGCCGGTCAGCCCGGTGCGGCGCCGGCCGACCCCTACGTCCAGGCCACCCCCTACACCCAGCAGAGCGGGGCCGCCCAGCCGACGCCCTACAACCCGCCGACCCAGCCCGCCTGGGGTGGGGCAGCCGCCGACGGCGCCGCAGCCACGTCGTCGCCCTTCGTCCAGTCCGCCCCCGGCATCCCCTCGGCTCCGGGCACCTCCTCGGCCCCCGCCGCCGGTGCGACTGCAGGCGGTGAGGCGAGTTGGGAGACCCCGCACTGGCCGGGGCAGCAGCCGCAGGCCCAGCCGGCGGGCATGCAGGACCAGCAGTCCTTCGCCCAGCAGCCTGCCCCGCACTCGCACCCCTTCAGCGGGGGCCGTCAGGACGGCGAGGTTGGCATGTCCTCGGTCTTCCCCACGGCGACCGCACGCGCTGAGGCCGAGCAGGCCGCGGAGGCCTTCGTCCCCGCTGCGACTCAGGCGGTCGCTCCGTCCGCGTCGTCGTCATCCTCAGCCTTCCCGTCGCAGAGCTCGGCGCCCCAGTGGGGCTCAGCCCCCTCCTCCGACGCCGCAGCCGGGCAGGCCCCATCCTTCTCCGACATGGTTCCTACAGCAGCGGGCTCACCATTCGAGCGGTCGACAGGAGGTGGGGCGCTGGCAGCGGCGCGGTCCGAGGACTCCGAGAGCACGGACTCCGTGGGCAGCTGGATGCTGACGATCCTGCTGGTGTTCGGCATCCCGGTGTTCGGGTTCATCTACATGCTGATCCTCGCCTTCGGCAGCGGCCACTCCGCCAGCAAGAGGAACTGGGCCAGGGCCACTCTCATCTGGGCGGTCATCGCTGCCGTTTTGGGCATCGTCTTCTTCGTCGTGCTTGGCATGCTCGGTTACTCGCTCTTCGCCATCAACGAGAGCGCCGGCGTCGGATAGTGCCCAGCGGCAACAGCGCGCACAGGGCCGCAAGCCCCGTCGTCGGCGGGGACTTGCGGCCCTGTGCCCATCCTCACGAGGATAGGATTTGTCCCCTGGGTGGACACTGAGTAGTGTTCTACCCGTCGGCAACGACATGCGCCTGTAGCTCAACGGATAGAGCATCTGACTACGGATCAGAAGGTTGGGGGTTCGAATCCCTTCGGGCGCACCAACACCCCGTCATCGGCTGAATAGTCGGAGCCGGGGTGTTTTCCAATGTGCGGACCGCTCAAAGGTGAGTGTGGTCTAAGTTACTCCATGATCGGGACTCCATAGCCACGTGTAGGACAGTCGGGAGAGCATCTCGCTCGTCAAGGAGCATGAGTAGGTGCCCCTAGGTCTCAAAACAGTCACGACTGGCTGGTAAAATCTGCGTCGTTCCATCGTAATGGCGCATGTGTGCGTCGTCGACAGCATGAGGAGGATGACTCTGTGGCGGGTACGTTGAAGTGGGACTATGAAGATGCACAGCGGGCAGTGAACGAGTTGAACTCAGCCAGCACCGAGATTGACGGGAAGACGGTCGAGCTGCCGTCTGGATGCGGGGCCTCGCAGGCGGACGCTTCACGAGTTATCACAACTGTTGAGATGGCGCTTACGGGGATGCAGACGAGTATCCCTGGAACATCGACCTTGCTGTCGTCCGTGAGTGAATCGATGCGGAAGACGGATGAGAACACCGCCAGTTCCACTCCGACGTCGCACTCGAATTCCAGATCCAACTGAAAGGAAGAAGCCAGCATGTCTATTGATACTCATCTCGACGCCACACCATCAGACATTACAGCTTCGGCCATCAAGATTGGAAACTTGAAGACATCCGTTGATAACTCAATTGACCATCTCGCAAATGCCCGCAAAGATGCGGGAAGCCTTGAAGGTGAATCGGCTACTGGGGCTCAGAACCTGATCGATAGCGCGGTAAAAACATGTGAAGGTATGGTCAAGGATCTAACCAATTACAAGAATGCCCTCGACAACTTGGCGAGCGGGCTGACGTCGATAGGTTCATCGCTGGCCGGTATCAGGGAGCAGGCCACTGCTGGCGGTCTGACAGTGTCAGGGGAACTGGGTCTCAAACCGGAGTTCACCGAGCAGCAGCCATCAGGAGATGCCGATAATAAAACACTAAAGGCGTACGATGAGCGCCACAATAACTATCTAGCGAAAAACAATCTGTATAACTCGTTAGTAACTCAGACAAACGATATCCGCACCCGGGAGACCGAGGTGAGGAAGGCATTCACGGATTCATGTAACGCCGTGGCTGATCGTGGTTGGATTGCGACCACCAAGACAACGATGATGGTCATTAATCGAGCCGGCAACATCAAGACGTTGGCAGAGGGGTTCGGTCTCAAGGCATCGAAAGCAAATGTCTCGCAGAAGGTGACAAGTTACAAATCGCTCGCCTCTCATTCGGCAAAGCGCGGGAAGCACGTTAAGTACAACCCGAAGAAGATGGTTACTCGTAGACGTGCACCCAAGGGTTGGAAAGATGCCTGGAAGAACCGGAAGCTCGAGCGCTGGAGCCCGGCTGGCGGCCAGGAGGGTTCTGCGGGTGGCAAGTTGGTAACGGCGGCAAGAAAAGTTGCGCCTACATTGAAGTGGGCCGGTCGTGCCTCCAATGTTGCCTCTTTTGCAGTGAGTTCCTATGAGCAGTACCAGAAAGATGCTCAGGATCCATCGCTCGGTGAAGGAAAGAAGGTGACGCGCGCCGCAACAACAGGTACGACAACTGCAGTTGGCGGATGGGCTGGCGGATGGGCCGGAGCTCAAGTGGGTGCCACTGTCGGGGCCTGTGTTGGAGGCCCTGCGGGGGCGGCGATCGGTGGTGTTGTTGGTGGTATTGCCGGGGGTATTGCGGGGTCTGAGGGAGGAAAGAAGTTTGGTGGCTGGGTTAACAGCCTGTTCAAGTAGTTTTGAACACCTAGGTGTCCGTCATGTATCCGCAAGTCGATTTTACTGAAACTCAAGCTGGAGTGGTATGCCTCATCCTGGGGGCGGTGACGATGCTGAATTGGTGGTTCG
>NZ_KV811031.1:89455-90035 GCF_001812965.1 Actinomyces sp. HMSC075C01 | reverse complement strand
AGATGGAGAAGCGTCGGGCTCGTGCGGAGGCTGCCGCGCGTGAGGCAGGCCTTGGCGATGAGCCGACGCGGTCGACTGGCCGCCACGCGGCCGAGCCCCGCAAACCCCGCCCCAGGGGCCCCGGCCGCCACGCGAAGTGACGAGGACAGGTGCGGGCTCCGTCTAAGGGGAGGGGCTGTAAATTGTTGACTGGTTCGTCGCATGAGAGCGCTGGCGAGAGGCATCGTGTATCCGGATATGAACCTGTCTGACACGCAAGCCGGTGTGGGGTGCCTCGTTCTGGGGGCGGTGACGATGCTGAATTGGTGGTTCGCCATGTTCTCGGATCGCTGGTACGGGGATCTGGGTCGCTCCTTCGGTGAAGGTGAGTTCAATGTGGGTCGTAATACGATCTCGCTCATTCTTCCGGCTGTGGGGGTGGCGTTTTCCATTGGTGGTTGTGGGATGCTACTGTACCCTTCAGGTAGTAGTGGGGGCATGCCCAAGGTGTTGATGGGTACCGCCCTCTTCTTCGTGGTGGTGGCGCTGCTCGGGCTGATTCCGTTTCCGTTGCCTGGGCCGATGTATCCGGAGTGGCAGA
>NZ_KV811031.1:60941-89355 GCF_001812965.1 Actinomyces sp. HMSC075C01 | reverse complement strand
CCATGTTCTCGGACCACTGGTACGGGGATCTGGGCCGCTCCTTCGGTGAAGGTGAGTTCAATGTGGGACGGAATACCATCGCTCTTACTCTGCCTTCCGTGGGTCTGATATTCCTATGCGGTGGTGTGGGTGTACTTTTTGAGCGTGGAGCCCGCGAGGGCGATGTGGTGGTCAGTTTCTTCTATATCGCCGCTATCACGTTTCTTGTTATCACGGTTTTGAGTCTGATCCCCTTCCCGTTGCCTGGGCCGATGTATCCGGAGTGGCAGATGGAGAAGCGTCGGGCTCGTGCGGAGGCTGCGGCTCGGGATGCAGGCATGGACGATGAACCGGTGCGGTCGACTGGCCGCCACGCGGCCGAGCCCCGCAAACCCCGCCCCAGGGGCCCCGGCCGCCACGCGAAGTGACGAGGACAGGAGCGGGCTCCGTCTCAGGGGAGGGGCGTGTAAATTGTTGACTGGTTCGTCGCATGAGGGTGCTGGCGGGAGGCGTCGTGTATCCGGATATGAACCTGTCTGACACACAAGCCGGTGTGGGGTGCCGGAATCGCCCCGGGTTTGATGGGGCAGTGACGACACGGAAGGATCATTGTCTCCATCAACCCGGGGCGATTCACCTTCAGCCGGCCTCAAAACCGATCGGGCGTTCGAGTCCAGCTGGATGCGCAACTCCGGCCGGTGTCTCCTCTCCGGCCTGAGGCTTCGGGTTCGCCGCGCAGACCTCGCCGTCGGAAGGAAGCGCTCCCTTGACGAAGTAGTCATTCACCTTCGCGGTCGCGCAAGAATTGGGGCCGGTCGCGCCATGACCGTACATGTCGACGCTCAGCAGGTGACTGTTGCGGAGCCTGGACACCAGCGCCTTGGACCACGGGTAGGGGGTGGCCGGGTCGTGCAGGATGCCGACGACCAGCACCGGGTTCGTGGCGTCGACGTCGACATCGACGGGCTTGGTCTTACTGGTGTGCCCCCAGCCGTGGCAGTAGGCGTCCTGCTGAGGCAGGAGGCTGTAGAAGACCGGGTAGTCGCGGCGGTAGGAGGCCAGTGCCGCATCCCAGCTCGCCTGGTTCCCGGTGTCGGGGAAGTCGAGGCACCGGTTGGCTGCGAAGCCGTGCACAATCTGAAGCTGCTCGACAACCTGCGCCTCGGTCTCAGGGGACCCGGCGCCCGGGAGGAACCCGGCATTCCTCATCAGAGCGGTGCCGTCATGCGCATTCATGGCCTGAGTCAGCCCCTCGGTGAGCAGCGGCCACCTGTCAGGCGAGGCGACGACGAGCTGCTTGATTGCTTGGGTGGCTACTGCCCGGTTCACGGAGTCTCCGCTGTCGGAGACGGTCAGCGGATTGGCGTCCAGACCGTCGAGGAAGGTCGCGAGCCGGGAGACGGCCTCATCGGTCGTGCCGTTCAGGGGGAATCCGGCCTGCCCCCGCTGGGACTCGATGTAGGTGCGCAGCGTCTGCTCCTCAGCTGCCACATCACCCTCAAGGGCCTCCTGCCGGGACAGGGCGGGGTCCATGGCGCTGTCCAGGACGACGCGCCCGACGTTGTCGGGGAAGAGCTCGGTGTACACGGCGCCCAGGTAGGTGCCGTAGGAGTACCCGAGGTAGTTGAGGTCCTGGTCTTTCACCAGGGCCCGCATGACATCCATGTCGCGGGCCACCGAACGGGTGTCCATGTGGTCGAGGATTTCGGGGACCTCCGTGTACTTCTGGCAGGCCGCGGCCTCGCGTGATCCCTTCGCGGCGATGTCGGTGGCGCTGCCCGGCGTCAGCTGGGAGGGCGCCTCGGCCCGGCCGGCCACAATCGCCTGGACGTCGTCGGGGGACCAGCAGGTGATGGGGGTGGACTGGCCGATGCCGCGCGGGTCGAAGCCGATGACGTCGTAGTTCGCCAGAACCCCCGACAGGCCGCCGCTCTTGTAGAGCCCGGCCTGGGCATTGATGAGGGAGATACCGCTTCCCCCGGGGCCTCCGGGGTTGAGGAAGACCGAGCCGCGAGGGGAGGAGCTCGTCGAGGGCAGCTTCTTGAGGGCCACCGTGATGGTCTTCCCCTGCGGGTGGTCGTAGTCCAGGGGTACGGTCACGGTGGCGCACTGGAAGGCGGTGCCGGTGACGCCGTCGGGGCAGTCGGTCCAGGTGAGATCCTGACGGTAGAAGGACTCCAGCCCCTTGGGGACCTTGGGCCCCGTGGTCCTGCTGGATCCTTTGGAATCGCCGGAACCGTTCGATGAACCGTTGGAGCTGTTACTGCCGGTGGTCTGGGACGGGTTGGTGCTGGCGGCATTCGTGCTGTTGTCCAGCACGACGGCGTGCTGAGCTTCCTGCGTAGGCGGGCTCGCGACGGCTGTGACACTCGCGCCGAGCATGCTGCAGGCGGTGAGCGCACCGAGCAGGGTGAGGACGGTCAGTCGTGAGGTGGTCTGGGGCGGCGAGGATGTTCGTAGGCGTCTCATGGCCACGATTCTCATGCCTTCGTCGAATATGAACCATACGGAAGACTGGTTGATTGATGTCGGGGTAGCCCGACCCTGCGCCCTCCGCCCTCGGTGCTCCGGCCCAGTCCCCGGTTCAGACCGTGGCGGCCTCGAAGGCCTGGGCCAGGTCCGCGATGAGATCGTCCACGTGCTCGATCCCCACGCTCAGACGCATGAGTCGGTCGGTCAGCCCGTAGGAGGCGCGCACCTCGACGGGCACGTCCGCGTGCGTCTGCACCGACGGGCACGTCACCAGCGACTCCACGCCGCCCAGGGACTCGGCGAAGGTGAACACCCGCACTGAGGCCAGGAAGCGGGCCACGTCCACCGACTCGGCTAGATCGAAGCTCACCATGCCCGAGTGCCCCGGGTAGAGCACCCGCGTCACGTAGGGGCTCGAGCTCAGGAACTGTGCGATCGCGGTGGCGTTGGCCTCGTGACGCTCCATGCGCAGCGCCAGGGTCTTGAGCCCGCGCAGCAGCAGGAAGCAGTCGAAGGGACCCAGCGTCGCCCCGGTCGTGTTGAGCCGGTAGTTCAGCTGCTCGGCCAGGGCGTCGTCGGCCACCACGGCCACGCCCGCCATGACGTCGTTGTGCCCGCCCAGGTACTTCGTGCCCGAGTGGACGACGACGTCGGCCCCCAGCTCCAGGGGCTGCTGCACCACTGGGGTGTAGAAGGTGTTGTCCACGACCAGTCTCGCCCCGGCCGCGTGGGCCAGCTCGGCCGCCTCGGGGATCGCGATCTCCTCCATCATCGGGTTCGTGGGGGTCTCGATGATGACCAGGTCGGCCGGGTCGGTCAGTGCCCCGCGCAGCCCCTCCATGCCCAGGACGAAGTCGACGCGCGCCGCCCCCTCCTCGGCCAGGACCTCCAGGAAGCGGAAGGAGCCACCGTACAGGTCGCGCAGCGCCACGATCCGGCCGCCGTGCGGCGCCAGCGTGCGGGTCACCAGCTCCAGGGCCGCCATCCCCGAGGACAGGGCGAAGGCCGCCGTCCCTGCCTCCAGGCGGGCCAGGGCGTCCTGGAGGACGTCGCGGGTGGGGCTGGCCGTGCGCGTGTAGTCGTAGCCCGTCGACTCGCCCAGGCCCGGGTGCCCGTAGGCGGTCGACAGGTGGATCGGCGTCGTGATCGCCCCCGTGGCCGGGTCGGTCCCGGTGCCCGAGCGCACCAGCAGCGTCTCCAGGCGGAGCTGCGGGTCCGGGACCGACGACGTCGGGTGGTGGTGGACGGGGAAGGTGCGGGCGGCCGGCGGCTGGGAACACCCGGGGTGAGCGGCGGGCCGAGGAGTGGACGGGCTGGTCATGAGTGGTTTCTCCTCATGGGCGGGGCAGTGGCGGGAAGACATGATGACTGACGGTCGACGACGGCGCGGGTGATGACCGGTGACCGGACGCCTGCGGGCCAGCACGCTTGGTGCGGCCCGGGCGAAGCGGCTCAGGCGGACAGGGCGACGGGGCCCTGCCCGGCCTGCTCGGCGGCGCGGGCGGTCACGGCGGCCACGGCCGCCTCCAACCGGTCCAGGGCGGCGTCGAGGGTGACGCGGGGGCAGGCGACGTTGATGCGGGTGAAGCCTTCACCGCCGGCCCCGAAGATCCGGCCGTCGTCGAGCCAGAGCCCGGCCTCGTTCAGCATGACCTTGTCGAGCTGATCGGGCTCGAGGCCGGTGGCCTGAAGGAATCCTGAGCAGTCCAGCCACAGCAGGTAGGTGCCCTCGCAGGGGGCGGCCTCGATCCCCTCGATGCGCTCCAGGCGCGCCTCGACGTGGGCCCGGGCGGCCGCGATGTGCTCGCGCAGGGCGTCGAGCCAGGCGTCCCCGCCCTCGTAGGCGGCCCGGCAGGCCGTCAGGCCCAGGACGTTGGGCTGGGAGTAGCCGGTGGTGGCCAGCTCGCGGCGGAAGGCCTCGCGCAGGCGGGCATCGGCGATGAGGATGTTGGCGACCTGCAGACCGGCCAGGTTGAAGGACTTCGACGGCGAGGTGCAGGTGATCGTGCGGGCGGCGGCCGCCTCGCCCAGGGAGGCGAAGGGCGTCGTCGCGAAGCCCGGCAGGGCCAGGTCGGCGTGGATCTCGTCGGCCACGACGACGACGCCGTGGCGGGCCGTGACCTCCTCCAGTGCGGCGAGCTCCTCCCGGCTCCAAACCCGGCCCACCGGGTTGTGCGGGTTGCACAGGAGCAGCAGGCGCGCACCGGTCGCCTCGATGGTCGCCTCCAGGGCGGCCAGGTCTCGGCGGTAGACGCCGTCGGCGTCACGCACCAGGGGGACGGCGGCCACGGTACGCCCGTTGTCCTCGATGACCTCGCGGAAGGGGTAGTAGACGGGCTCCTCGATGAGGATCGCCTCGCCCGGCGCGGTCAGGGCCCGCACCGCCAGGGCCAGGGCCGGCACGACGCCGGGGGTCACGGTGTTCCAGTCGGCCTCCACCTGCCAGCTGTAGCGGCGGGAGAACCAGCCGGTCAGGGCCGCGTGGTAGGCGTCGTCGGGCTCGGAGTAGCCGAAGATGCCGTGGCGGGTGCGCCACAGCAGGGCGCTGGTGACCCCCGGCGCGGTGGCGTGGTCCATGTCCGCCACCCACAGGGGCAGGACGTCCTCGGGGCGGCCGCGCTCGACGGCGGAGTCCCACTTGAGGCTGGCCGTGCCGCGACGGTCGGGGACGACGTCGAAAGCGGCCGGGTCGACGGCGGGGGCGGTGGAGAAGAAGGCGGAGCGATCCGACGAGGTGAAGGCGGCTGCGGGGGAGGAGGTGGCCGCAGGCTCCTGAGGGGCCGGGAGGTCAGGGCGGGCTGGACAAGCGGAGTCAGCAGAGTTGGAGACGGGGATGAGGTGGGCGTGCATGGCGGAAGGTCCTCTCAGGTCCCCTGGCGGTGACGCGCGAGCGCAAGGCTGCGCTGCTGCGACGTCGTGCTCAGGGGTGGCCGGCGCGCAGGCCGGCCGAGGTGACGGGTTGCTGGAGGGATGAACACGGGGGCGGCGGGCCTCCGCGGAGTACGACGAGCCGGTGCGGGGCGGCTCGGACTCTCACCGTTACGTGTCAGACAGCGACGGCTGGCGCTGTCAGCGCATGCACATTCGACCCTCGCCAAGGGTGCGCACCATCATCGCGCGGGCCTGGGGCGAAAGAGTCGTCATGGCCGTGAGCATAGCGGGATCGCCGCCGCCGGCGCCACCGTGCCGGTGCGTTGCCTCGGCCACCGGCACGGTGGCCACCGGTCAACCGGCGCGGCGCAGCCGCAGGGAGTTGGAGACCACGATGACGCTGGAGGCGGCCATGGCGGCCCCCGCGATCATGGGGTTGAGCAGCCCGGCGGCCGCCAGCGGGATCGCGGCCACGTTGTAGGCGAAGGCCCAGAACAGGTTCTGGCGGATGATCCGCAGGGTCGCCCGCGACACCCGCACCGCGGCCACCGCCGCATCCAGGTCCGTGCGCACCAGGGTGATGTCGGCGGCCTCGATGGCCACGTCCGCCCCCGATCCCATGGCGAAACCCAGCCCCTGCGTACCTGCCTGGGCCAGGGCGGCGGCGTCGTTGACCCCGTCACCCACCATGCCGACCACCGCGCCCTGGGCCTGCAGGTTGGCGACGACGTCGCGCTTGTCTGCGGGCAGCACCTCGGCGCGCACGTCGTCGGCATCGATTCCCACCTGGGCCGCCACGTGCTCAGCGGCCCGGGCATTGTCCCCGGTCAGCAGCACCGGCCGGATCCCCAGCTCGCGCAGTGCGGCCACCGCCGCCCGCGAGGAGGGCCGCACCGTGTCCCGCACCACGAGTACCGCCACTGCCCCCAGTGGCTGTGTATCCGGGGCCGCATCGCCAGCGTCGTCGGAGGCGCTGTCCGTGGCGTCGGCCTCGTCGGGCGCCTCGGTCTCATTGCTCGCGGTCTCACCGGCCCCGCCCACGGCCAGAACAACGGCGGTCGCCCCGGAGTCCTGGGCCTCCTCCACGGCGGAGCGCACCGCCTCGGGAACCTCTGCGCCCATCTCACCGGCCAGCCAGCCCGGCCGGCCCACCGCGACCCGGCGCCCCTCCACCGTCGCGGAGACGCCCCGGCCCTCGTGGTTGGAGAAGTCGGCCGGCGCCGGCAGCTCACCCAGTCGCTCGCGGGCGGCCACCGTGATGGCCGCGGCCACCGGGTGCTCCGAGGCGGACTCGGCCGCCCCCGCCAGGCGCAGCGCCTCCTCCCCGAGCGGGGCCAGGCCCGCAGCGGAGTCTGCGCCAGTACCCGCGGTGTCGCCCACCTCCTGGCAGGCCTCAACCTCCAGGCTCATGCGCCCCTGGGTGACCGTCCCGGTCTTGTCCATGACCATCGTGTCCAGCGCCCGCGTCGACTCCAGCACCTCGGGACCCTTGATGACCACGCCCAGCTGGGCGGCCCGTCCCGAGCCGACCAGCAGCGCCGTCGGCGTGGCCAGTCCCAGCGCGCAGGGGCAGGCGATGACGAGCACGGCCACCGCCGCGGTGAAGGCCGCCTGCGGGCTGTGTCCGGTGAGCAGCCCCCCCGCCAGGGTCGCGGCCGACAGCACCAGGACGATGGGCACGAACACCCCCGAGATCCGGTCCGCCAGGCGCTGGACGGGGGCCTTGCCCGCCTGCGCGGCCGTCACCATCCGGCCGATCCGCGCCAGCGTCGTCCCCTCGCCCACGGCCGTCGCCCGAACCAGCAGGACGCCGGAGGTGTTGACGGTCGCCCCGGTGACGGCCTGCCCGGCCTCGACCTCGGTGGGCACGGACTCCCCGGTGAGCAGCGAGGCGTCCACGGCCGAGCGGCCCTCGACGACGACGCCGTCGGCGGCCACCTTCTCGCCCGGCCGCACGAGGAACAGGTCCCCGGCAGCCAGGTCCTCAACACTGATGCGCTCCTCGGTGCGGGTGGCCTCCGCGCGCGGCGCACCGTCCTCGTCCAGGACGTCGACGGCGTCGTGGCTGCCCGACGGCGAGGTGAGGACGACCCGGGTCACCTCCTTGGCGCCCAGCTCCAGCAGGGTGCGCAGGGCGTCGCCGGAGCGGTACTTGGCGCGCGCCTCCGCGTAGCGGCCCGCCAGGAGGAAGGTGGTCACCCAGGCGGCCGACTCGAAGTACATGTGGGCGGCATGCCCCTGGGAGCGGGGCAGCAGCTCCATGCTCATGCGCATGCCGATGTGCCCGGCCCCGCCGAGCACCAGCGCCCACAGGCTCCAGCCGGTCGCGGCGATCACCCCCAGGGACACGAGCGTGTCCATGGTGAAGGCCCCGTGGCGCAGCGCCCGGAAGGCCGCCTTGTGGAAGGGCCAGGCACCCCAGACCGCCACCGGCAGCGCCATGAGCGCCACCATCCACTGCCAGCCCGGCATCTGGAGGGCCGGCACCATGGAGATCGCCATGATCGGCACCGACAGGATGAAGCAGTAGATGAGCCGCAGGCGCAGGTCGGCGGCCCGCTCCATGTGCGAGGCGCCCAGGGTCGGTGCACCCCGCCCGGAGGCGGAGCGGGGGGAGGCGCTTGCGGTGCCGGTCGTGCTGCCGGCAGTGCCGGGGTGCGTGGCCGGCGTGCCGCCTGAGCCCTTGGTGCCGTGCCCGCCCCGGGCCGAGCCGGGTACGGACGGTCCCAACGCCGGCGCTGCCGACGTCGTCGACGCGGGCTCGCCGGCCGGTGACGCCTCCGAGGCTGCCGGCTCATTCGGTGAGGCGGCGTCCAGCAGGGCGCCGGTGTAGCCGGCGCGGGCGACAGCGGCAAGGAGGTCGTCGACGCTCACCGCGCTCGGGGCAGTGATACGGGCCGACTCGGTGGCGAGGTTGACCGAGGCGCTCACGCCGTCGAGCTTGTTCAGCTTCTTCTCCACCCGGGCCACGCAGCTGGCGCAGGTCATGCCCCCGATGGAGAGGTTGACGGTGCGCGGCTGCCCGCCGGGTTCCTGCGCGGTTGATGTACTCATGTGAGTCTCCTTGTGTACTGCCACCCGACGGCGCCCTGCTGGGAACCGTGCGGAGGGGAACGTCAACCAGTGGTTGGTCGGCGGTCAGTGGCCATTTACGGCCATTTACTGCTCGGTGGCCGTCCAACGGCCCCAGAGGTCGGCGTCGAAGTTGAGGCGCCCGGGCTTGTCCGACTGCCACTCGTTGTTGTCAATGGTGACGTTGGTGTAACTGGTCGGCTTGGCACCGGTGGCGCCGCCGCCCTGACCCACCTGGTATCTACGCAGGGTCAGGCCCTTGGTAACGCCGTCAGCACTGCCGAAACGGACTCTCTGGTCGGCGGAGTTGGTCAGCAACTCGATCCGGCTCTGCGTGAGGTTGGTGTTCTGCCCGTTCCAGCCGTCGAGGGATAGTCCGTTGATCGTAATGTTCTCGGTGTTGGACAGCGCGTACACGCGGATCGCGCAGTTGACGCTGCCTTCGACTCGAGTGTCCGTGAAGGTCAGGTTGCTGACTGTTGTGGACGGATCGGCCAGATCAGTACGGCTCGCCATCTTGGGGTCCCAGTGCTTGGCGGAGTTGAAGACGCAGGTGTTTTGAGCGACGTCGCGCGAGAACATCCGGCTGTGAATGATGTCCGTGCCTGTCACGTTGACTTTGTCGACGTTCCTGGGCTTCCAGCCCCACTGGAACACCGGGCCGTTCTGGTTCTTCCACACGACGTTGTTCGTGAGGTCCACGTTCGAGTGGTAGAGCTTGAAGACATCGTCATTGGCGTGGAAGAAGGAGTTCTTCAGCGTGGACCGTTCTTCCTTGGGGTTGGAGTACATCTCCAGACCATCGGTCTGCCAGTACCAGGCGCCAACCTGCTGGTAGTTGCTTACGTCCATGCGGAAGGTGCTCTCATCGCCATAGACCACGAAGGAGTGGAATGGGGGTTCCTTGACGGTCACCCCCTGCAAAGTGAGGTGCTGTGCCGTTCCGGACGAGGAGGAGAATCGAAGCGGCTTGGCGCAGTCCGAGTGGCAGTCGGCCTTGTTCTTCTTCTTCGTGTCCCTGTACTCGGGGTGCTTCGGGTCCAGGAAGGACCGGAAACCGTCGAGCGTATCAGCCTCGTAGGCGTACTCCTCCCCGGATAGGACGCCGTAGCCCGCTACCTGGAATTCCGTGGTGTTCTTGTTGTCGGCGAAGTGGAAGCCGCCCTTGACGAAGGCACCCGGTGCCAGATAAACCCGGCTGATGTTACTGGGTAGCTGAGGCAGGTGCGCCGACCCCATGGAGTAGACGCCCGGGCCGAAGAAGAGTGTCCTCTTCGAGGAGTCCGCGCCGGCGACCGCGTCGAGGTTGCTGATGTCGCCGGGCCTGACGTTGAGAACCTCGGGAGCGCCGGCGTCAGGGACCGTATCCTGAGGCGCCTGCGGCTGGGCGAACAGAAGCATCGCGTTGCGCGGCTCGGCCTCCAGGAAGGTCTTCGAATCAGTTCCCTCACCATCCTGGCTGAGGGTGCCGTTCTTGTCGGCATAGGTACTGACTGCCTGCGTGGAGAACTCCACCGAGAGCCGGTACCCGTCCGAGGAGTAGGGGACCCGGATCTTCGCGGTGCGGCCGCCATCCTCAATGGCTTCGACCTTGATGTTCTTCTTCTCTACGGAGGTCGGGCGGACTGTGACCTGGCTCGGGTCGTCGATCGCCTTGCCGTTCAGGAGAGTCACGTAGACGAAGACCTCCTTGACCTCAGGGCTGTACTCGAAGGTCGACCAGGACATCGTCGCGTCCGTGCTCGCCGCGAAGTCGGCGCCGTCCTCAGCTGAGTAGCCCTTCTTGCCCTCGCCGTTGCGCGGGACGCTCAGGTAGGTGAAGGAGTCCTGCGTCTGCTCGGGTGCGGAGGCCGGGGCAACGCGCACCGAGTAGAACGGTGACTGGCGCACCTCGTCGTGGGCTACGGCACCTTTCGTCGCCTTGCTTGCCTTGTCGTGGGTCCAGGTGCGGATGCCATGGTGCTCGCCTGCGGCCAGCCGGGCGGCGGGGGCATCGATCACCGTGTCGGATGAGGTGTTCGCGGGGCCGGCTGCAGCGGGACCCGCGGGAATACGGGGCGTGGCCTGCGCCGTCGTGAGAGCGGGGACGATCAGGGCGATGGCAAGTACCGTCGCTCCGAGAATCCGTCGGGGGTGGGATATCGGCATGAGCTTCTCCAGTGCGATCTTCAGGGAGACGATTCGGTGCCGGTTCTGCCGACACCACTGAAAGCCGAGGGCCCAGCGATCAGGTTGGACAGAGTAGCCGGCCCATCGGTGGAAAAGGATGCGATATCGATAGATGGATGCTCGGTGGATCGCAATCCGATCGCCTGAGGCGGTGCCGCGAGGGCGGGCCGGCTCAGTGCTCGCGGTCGTCGCGCTCGACGGCGTCGAGGATGTAGTCCCCGGCCTCGTCGATGGCCTCGGCCAGGGCCGCGTCGTCGAGGCGGATGTCGGAGAGCACGGTGACGGTGGACTGCCCGCCCTTGTTGAGCAGGACAGAGACGTCCTTGACGCCGTTGAGCGCCTCGAGCTCCTCGGTGACGTGGGCGACGCAGTGGCCGCAGGTGAGTCCGGAGACCTTGAGGGTGGTGGTGCGGTCGATGCCGTCGGCGGTGAACTCAGTCATCTTTCACTCCTTGGGAAGTGTGTGCGGAAAACAGGTGGATCGGAACGGGAACCGGGCGGCCCGGCGCGAAGCGGGCCGCGGTGCTCAGGACCGTACGAGCCGGGCGATGGCCTCGGAGGCCTCGCGGATCTTCGCGGCGCCCTCCTCGTCGCCGGCTTGGGCGGCGTGCAGGACGCAGTGGCTCATATGGTCCTCCAGCAGACCGAGACTGACGGCCTGAAGGGCCTTGGTGGCGGCGGAGATCTGGGTGAGGACGTCAATGCAGTAGATGTCCTCCTCAACCATGCGGGAGATGCCCCGTACCTGCCCCTCGATGCGGCGCAGGCGCTTGAGGTAGTCCTCCTTGGATCCGGTGTAGCCGGCCATCTCTCCTCCGTTGTCTCGATCGCGATCGACTATACCCCTAGGGGGTAGGGGTGTCAAATACCCCCTAGGGGTATGTGGTTGCCGGCGGCCGGCCGGATGGACGCAGATCCGGGACATGGCGGAGGGGGACGTGGGATGCTCGTGCCATGACCGCCGTTGCCCATGCCGCCCCCGGACCCGCCGACCCCGATGTGGTGCCCGGGACATCAGATGACCCCGACCTCCAGCTCGCCCGGGACCCCAGGGCGGGCGCCGGACGACTCATGGTGCTGGCCGGCAACCGACCCGACCTGCGCGGCGTCATCGCGGACAACCCGGGCTGCTCCCCGGAGCTGCGCGCCTGGGTGAGCCGCATGGGGGGCGCCTCCGCCGGCTCCGGTGGCGGCGGGCCCGAGGCCGGGGCGGCCCGGGCCGACGGCTCCGGCAGCGTCAACGACGCGGATGATGCCGTGTCGCTGGCACCCACGGGCTGGGAGCCCTCCGACATCGGCCTGGGCGACGAGCCCTTCGGCTCCGTCCTGGGCGACCCGCTCATGGGCTCACCGCTCTTCGACGACGACGGCCCGGGCCACGAGCCCACCGACGCCGAGCCCGCCGGTGCAGCCGCTCGCAGCGGCACGGGAGGGCGGCCGCCGTCGTCGAGCCGGGGCACGGCCAAGCCGCGCACCGCCCTCGCCCATACCGCCTCTGCCCGCACCGCCTCGCGCACAGCCGCGGCCCGGGGTTCGCAGGCCCCCGCCCCGCCCCCGCCCCCGCAGCGGCCAGCGGTGACGAGGCCTGCGCCTCCGGCGCCGGCACCGCCTGGACGCTTCGCGCCCACGGCGCCGTACCCGGTGCCGGGGATTGCCGGGCCGGTCGGGATTGCCGGGCCTGTCGGAGCCGCCCCGGGCCGGGTGGGGGCCGACCCCTGGGGCGTGAGAGGAGCGCCGGCCGGTGGCGGCCTGCCGTCCGTGCCCTCCGGCGTCGCAGGCGCCCCCGGGGCCTCCTTCGGGGTGCGGGGCTACAACGCCCCTCCCTCCCCGCGCAGTGCCAGGAGACCTGCCCCGTCCTCTCAGTCCAGCACGAGTCCGGCCAAGGTCATCGGCTGGATCCTCTTCGTCCTGCTGTTCATCATCATCCGGGCCCTCAACGGCTGAGACGCGGGGGAGCGAGGAGCGAGGGCCCGGCCCCAGGGGCCGGGCGCTCCTCAAAGTGCGGCCGAGCCCGGGGTCGAGCCGCTCGGGGCGCTGGTGGTCGGGATGGTGATGGGGCTGTTGGAGGCGTAGCCGTGCTTGAAGGCCCACACCACGATCTCCAGGCGCGAGACCGTCCCCGTCTTGTGGAACAGGCCGGTGATGTGGGACTTGACCGTCGCCTCGGCGATGGCCAGCAGGGAGGCGATCTTGCGGTTCGAGGCCCCCTCGCACAGAAGGCGGAGCACGTCGCGCTCCCGCTGTGAGAGGTGGACGCTGCCGTCCGCGCCGCGCACGGAGGCCAAGGCGTAGTTGATCAGGCGCGTCGTCGGCATCGGGGCCACGACCTTCGCCCCGGAGTGGACCGTGCGCACCGCCGAGATGATCTCCTCGGCGGGCGCGCTCTTGAGCAGGAAGCCGCTGGCGCCGGCCCCCAGGCCCTGCAGGAGATCCTCGTCGGTGTCCACCGTGGTCAGCAGAATGACCCGGGTCGACGGGGAGAGGCGGAGCACCTCCCTGGTCATCTCCACGCCATCCATGTGCTCCATATGGATGTCGGTGATGAGGACGTCGACCTGGTGCGACTGCACAAATCGCAGGACGGCGCGAGGTGAGCGCGATGCGGTGAGGACCTTGAAGTCCTCGACGTCGGAGAAATAGGACTCCAGATGGGCCAGGGCCATCGCGTCGTCGTCGACCAGGGCCAGGCCGACACGATCGGGAGAAATCTGGGAAGACATGAGTCTCCTTGGGCAGATGTGTGCAGTCCGCGATCAGTGGGGGGCGCGGTCTGCTGGGAACAGTGAACAAACTACCTGAAAATAGAGATCCGCCGTGTAAACGTCCCAAGACGCGCCCCGACGAAAGGCGGAGTGGGCCATCCAAACGGCGAGGAAAGCAGTAGATCAAAGGGCGATGCGAGACGCCGGTGGATTCCGGCAGGCTCTTGGCCAACGGCACTTCCCCAAGTGTGCCTCCTCTGTCGTTCCCAGGAAGGAGGGTCCGTGTACCGCTCTGCGCTCGTTGAGGGCGTCGCGCCATCACTGGCTCGCGCTGCGTCACTCGAGTCTCCCTTCGGCCTGGTTTCCCGTTCCACCGAGCTGCCCCAAGCGGCCGGAGAGCCGGTCTTCGCGATCTGGACCGGTCTTCTGGGTGATCCCTCTGAGGCGCTGAGGTCACAGCGCACCTGGAATCACCGTGCCGAGGCGGGCAACTTCGACGGGGCCGGCGGGGCCATCGACGCCGATCGCGCCAGACACATCGCGATCGTGGAGACGATGGAGCGCTACTCCAGCTGCTCATGGACGGAGGAGGAGCTGGTGTGGGACACCCCCGCCGGTCTCGGCGAGGCCGCGATCGGGCCGGAGCGCTGGCCGGCGTGCTCGGCCACCGAGCTGGCGGACCCCGACTGCGGACTCATTGCCCCAGACCCCCGCGTCCCCCTGCGTTGGGTGCGCGGCTGGTCCCTGACCCGCGGTCGTGAGGTCTTCGTCCCAGCGGTGCTGACATACCTCAACTTCCCGGTGCGCACTCCCTCCGAGCAGTTCGTCAACCCCATCTCCACCGGCACCGCCGCGCACTCCGACCTGCGCGAGGCGGTCCTGGGTGGCCTGCTCGAGGTCATCGAGCGCGACTCCATCGCACTGACCTGGCTCCAGCGCCTGCGCCTGCCCGCGGTCGCCGTCGACTCCTCCACCCTGGGGGAAGTCGCCGCCGAGTACCACCGGGTGGGCACCTCCACCGAGCTGAAGACCCACCTGTTCGACGCCACCACCGACTACGGCGTCCCCACCCTCTACGCCGTCCAGACCTCCCAGGTCGACCCCGAGCTGGCCCAGGTGGTGGCCGCCACCTGCGACATCGACCCGCAGCGGGCGCTGGCCAAGATCTACCGCGAGCTCGCCTCCTTGCGCATCGCCCTGCGCAGCCACGCCCGCGGCCCGCGCGCCCAGGAGATCAAGGGGCAGGACCTCACCGTCGTCGGTGGCGCCCTGGCCGACGCCGAGCTGTCCATGCGCCACGTCTTCGACTTCCTTCTGGAGGGGGAGCGGCCCGTCCACGCCCTCGATGAGATCGGCACCCTCACGGCGTCCAGGTCCGGCGTCGGCGGTAGTGACAGCCCCGACGGCGCCGGCGGCAGTGCCGGCCCCGATCCGCTCGAGCAGGTCGTCGCCAACCTGGAGCGGGCCGGCGCTGAGGCCATCGTCGTCGACATCCCCACCGACGAGGCCCGCCAGGTCGGCATGCACGTCATCAAGGCCCTCATCCCCGAGGCCATGCCCCTGTCCTTCAGCCACCACGCCCGCTACCTGGCCACGCCCCGCCTCTACCAGGCGCCCCGGGCGATGGGCCTGACCGTCCACGACGAGGCGGGGATCAACCCCGTGCGCCAGCCCTTCGCCTGAAGCCATGAGCTTGACGCCCGCACCACCGTCCACCTCACCGACCGACACCCAGGAGCCCCGACCCGACATGAGCACGACGCCGCCCGCACCCGCCGCGCAGCCGGCACAGCACCCGGCACCGCAGGCCCCCACGGGGCCGGTGACGGTCTACCTGCCCCAGGGCGGGTTCGCGCGCGCCGTCGCCGCGCGGCTCGCCGGGGACGGCGACGTCGTCATCCCGGTCGACCAGGGACTGGTCAGCGCCTACATCCCCTACGCCGACCGCGCGGTCCTCATCGCCGACCCCGACCAGACCGGCCTGCGCGAGGACCTCGACACCCTCTCCTTCACCCGGGGGATGCCCTCCCTGGGCCTGGAGCTGTTCCCCACCGAGCTGCGTTGCGGACCGCTCGTGGTCCCCGGCCGCAGCGCCTGCTACCGCTGCTACGACCGGCGCCGCCGCCAGCACGGCTACCGCCCCCTGCCCCCCGAGGTCCTCTCCGAGCACGGCCCGCTGGAGCAGGCCTACGCCCACCACCACGTGCTCCTGGGCGCCGGACTCATCTCCCTGGCCCTGCAGACCCTCGACGCCCCCGGCCCCCAGGACCCGGCTGCGCAGAGCACCGACGACGTCGCCCCGATCGGCGGCCAGGTGTGGACCATCGACCTCGTCTCCGGCATCACCACCTGCTCGCCGACCGTGGCCGTGGACCGCTGCGAGACCTGCTCGGGACGCTACGAGGGCCGCCGCGACGGCCTGCCCGCGCTCGCGGCCCTCCTGCCCGAGCGACGTCAGGAGGTGGCCTGAGATGGCCCGGGACGCCACAGGCTCCGTCATGCGCGCCGGCGACGTCGGCCGCGCCGCCCGCCGCGACCTGCAGTTCCGCATCCCCCGCAGGCCCGTGGTGCGCCTGGGCCTGCGCGCCCGGCCCGAGGAGACCGGCTGGATCATCGACGGCGCCCGCAAGAGCCAGGTCCTGGGCGGGGCCTTCGCCCGCGAGCACATGGGCCCCCTGCTCCAGGCCTGCGACGGCACCCGCACCCTCGACGAGATCGGCGAGGTCACCGGCATCGGCCCCCAAGCCGCCTTCGAGGCCGTCTCCCTGCTGTGGACCGGCGGCATCGTCGAGGAGGGGGACACCGAGCCCGCCCCCGGCGACCCGGCGCCCGAGCTGGCGCGGCTGCTTTCCCGCCTGGGTGACTCCACCGGCGTCAACGACTCCTGGCAGGACGCCGCCCGCCGCCTGGCCGCCGCCCGGGTCGCCGTCGTGGGGGACGCCGAGCTGGCCGGAGAGATGGTCGCCGCCCTGGAGGCCACCCTGCCCGAGGTGAGGCTCGACAGCGCCCCCCGCCGCGGGGACACCCTCACCGTCCTCATCGAGACCGTCGACTCCACCGACCGCTCCCAGGAGGTGGCGCGCCGCTGCCGGGAGGAGGGCATCGCGCTGCTGCGGGTGCGCGCCGAGCAGGAGGCGGTGACGGTCGGCCCCTACGTCGACGAGGCCTTCTCACCCTGCCTGGCCTGCGCCTGCGCCGACGAGCCCGAGATCGGCCCGCGCCCGGAGGCCGCCCGCCGCGACATCGTCGTCGGCCTGGCCGCCCGGGCCGTGGCCGCCCTCATCGCCCGCGCCACCGTCACCCACCTGCCCGGGGACGCGCGGCGCACCGACCTGGCCACCTTCACCTACTCCGACCGCCCGGTCGTCTCCCGCCCCGGCTGCCCCGTCTGCTCGGTGGCCGGGGCCGGCGAGGAGCCGGTGCCGGTGGCGCCCTCGGCCCCCGTGGGGGCCCGCTACGAGCAGTCCGTGGCCATCCCGCCGGCCGCCTTCGTCGACTCCAAGGGCCACCAGCAGCACTACAAGCCCTCCAACCTGCGCCTCCAGCGCGAGTTCCGCGACTGGCCGGTCTGCCCGCGCACGCCCCTGCCTCCGGCCGACCTGGAGCGCCTCGACCAGCCCTGGCCGATCACGCACCCGCTCACCGACGACGGTTCCGGGACCGACGTCGTCGCCCACCCCACCCTGGGCGAGCTCGCCACGATCCTGGCGCTGTCGGTCGGTGTGCGCGAGCCGCTCGGCGCTGAGTCCACCGGCCCGGAGCAGGCCGAGGCCGCCCAGGCCCCGCTGAGCGCCAAGCTGCGCCGCTGGACGGCCGCCGGCGGCAACATCGGCTCGGTGACCGCCTACGTCCTCGTGCCCGAGCGCGGGCAGGCCGGCCAGGAGGTCACGGAGGCGACCGAGCAGCGGCCGGCCCCCGGCACCTACGTCTACATCGAGCGCGACCACGCCCTGGCTCTCATCGGGCCCGCCCCCTCGGCGGCGGACGCCGGGCCGGACGCAGGGACTGATGCCGCGACGGACGCCGGGGCGGAGCCCTTGCCCGACGGCGTCGGCGCCCGCATCGTCCTGACCGGCAACGTGGACAAGGTGGCCCGCAAGTACTTCTCCTTCGCCCTGCGCATCGCGGTCCAGGACTGCGGCTGCTCCTTCGAGGTCATCCGCCTCGTCGCCGACGCCCTGGGGGTACCGCTGCGCGCCCGGGCCCGCTGGGACGAGCAGCGCATCGCCCGGGCACTGGGCACCGACCCGGCCCGGGAGCCGGCCTGTATCGTCGTCGACCTGGGAGGCCGCCGTGCGCACTGACTTCGAGACGCTGCGCGAGCTCGTCGCCGGATTCTCCGCCGGATCAGGCACTCGCCCCGCCGAGCCGACCTCCGACGGCCTGGCTGCGCGCCGTCCGCGCCCGCCGCTGGACTGCCAGGTCTCGGACGCGCTCGTCCTCGGCCCCCAGACGCCCTACCCCTACAGCCTGCGCCAGACCTTTGAGCGCCGCTCGTCGTCGACCACCTACGGCACCGAGCCGCTCGAGGCCGAGCCTCTCCTGGGCATGGTCCGAGACGCCCTGGCCGACGACGCGCGCACCTGGGGCCAGGACGCAGCGGCCTGCCCCCTGGAGCCCTTCGTGCTCCTCCTGCGCCCGCGCGGCGCCGAGCCGGGCATCTACCGGGTGCGGCTCGACGGCGTCGACCTCGTCCGCCCCCTGCCGCCGGCCGAGGAGATCGAGGGCATGACGGTGCAGAAGGAGTTCGCCCGCGCCGGCGCCATCGTCTCGGTCGCCGCCAACCTCGATGAGGCCGACGCCTGGGGCGGGGCGGCCGGTTACCGCTTCACCATGAGCCGCAGCGCCGCCCTCATCTACTCGCTGCACCTGCGCGCCGCCGCCCGGGGGCTGGTGGGGACGGTCTTCGCCGGCTTCGCCACCTCGGCAGTGCGCCACCTGCTGGACTCCGACGGCGTCAGCCGCCACCAGATGTTCGCCGTCACTATCGCCAGTCCACAGACAGAACCGCCCGATGAGGCGGCCGGCTAGCCCCGGCCCACCACCCGCGAGCGCTGGCGGCCCATCCGTTGGTCCACCGCCCGCCAGACGGACCCAGAACTGCATACCGCGCCACAGAGTTTCACAGACCACCCCGTCCGCGGGGTTGGGGCCCGGTCCCGGCAGACCGGACCCCCGGGGCTCGAAGGGGCCCCGCTCCTGCCCACAAGACATCTGAGAGAAGGAGGTGAACAGCATATGACGAACAGCGCAATCGATCTCACCCTCGCCGACAGTGACTTCGGCGTCGAGGAGCTGCCCGAGGGCAACGCCCTGGGTTGTGCCTTCAGCAGCGCCAGCGCGTCCTGTCCGGCCAGCGCCGCCTCGGCCTCGTGCCCGGCCAGCGCGGCCTCGGCCTCGTGCCCGGCCTGCGCCGCCAGCGCGTCGACGACGTCCTGCTGACGACCCCATGGTGGCGGGTAGGGGACCGGGGTCCCCTACCCGCCACTGGTGGTACCCCGGAGCCCCGTGAACCGACCTGAGGGAGCCAAGAGCCCACGATGAGCACGGTGATGAGTACGGCGAGGACAACGCCGACGATCCCTGGTAGCCGCCCGACGAACCCGATCCCGCGCCTGCGCCGCGGGGTGAGCCTCATCGTCGGGATGGACAACCAGCCGATGCTGTTCGACTCCGACTCGGGCAAGTACCACCGGCTCGGCGCGGCCGCCGCCTTCATCGTGGGCCAGTTCGACGGCGTCCGCCCCCTGCCGACCATCATCGAGGAGCTGCCCCAGGACATCGACGAGGCGGGTGCCAAGCGCATCACGGGCCTGGTCGACAACCTGCGCGACAAGGGTCTCCTGGCGGGCGGGAACCCCGCTCCCGCCGACCCCGCCGCACCCGACGCTTCGGCGGCCCCGGCGCGCACCAGGCGCAGCCGCGGACGCCACACGGCCCAGCCCCGCCGGGCCCGCCACCTCAAGGTCGAGAGGCCCCGCCGCAGCGGGGGCTGGTGGCTGCCCCGCATCATCATCGCCCGCAAGTACCACCGGATCGTCGCCCCCGTTGTCACCCTGCTCCAGCGCCTGCCGGCCCCCGCGCTCAGCTGGGTCTTCCTGGCGCTGGCCGCCTGCGGGTATGCGGCCGGGGCCATGGCGCTCAGCTCCCTGGCCGGGGGACCCCGCCCGGGGGTCCTGGTCTTCGTCACGGCAGTGGCGATCCAGCTGGTGAGCATCCTGCTGCACGAGTCCTGGCACGCCATCGTCGCCGGCTACCTGGGCACCCCCATCCGCGGACTGGGGGTGGCGCTCATGTTCTGGGCGATCCCCATCGCCTACGTCGACCGCACCGACTCCTACCGGGTGCGCTCCCGGAGCGGGCTGACCATGCTGGCCCTGGCCGGCATCTTCTCCGACGGCGTCGTCTGCGGCCTGGAGGCGGCCGTCGCCTGGGCCTCGACGGGAACGGTGCGCCAGGTGGCCCTGACCCTGTGCGCCTTCCAGCTCACCATGCTCGTCACCAACCTCAACCCCCTCACCCAGTCCGACGGCGTCGCCGCGGTCGAGGCGGCCACCGGCTCGGTCAACCTGCGCGGGCGCTCCATGTTCGTGCTGCGCTGCATCCTGACGCGCCAGCCGCTGCCGCCGGGCCTGGCCGTCATGCGGCCCGCGGTGCGCTGGGGCTACTTCATTTACGGACTGGCGTGCTCTCTTCTCGGACTGGTGGCCTTCGTGATGAGCATTGTATGGATAGGCTACTGGCTGTACGCCCTCTTGAAAGGTTTCCTCCTATGACGCAGCCGGTTCTCTCTCGTGCCGGTGCCTCCCCCTCCCAACAGCCACAGCCGCAGCCCGTATCCGCCGTGACCCCCGGGGAGCCCATCCCATCCGCTCCGACCTCCGCCGTACCAGCGCCGGTACCGGCACCGGAGCCGGAGCCCCCGGCCCTGGCCCAGCCCGCCGTGGCCCTGCCGACCCTCGTGCGCCTGGGCGGGCTGCCGGTGCGGGCAGTCCCCGAGACCAGCGCCGCCGTCATCGGCACCCTGGACTACCTGCGCCGGCTCGACGAGGTGCTCGACGGCGCCGCCGACCAGCTGCTCGACCCGCTCTACGAGATCGTCCCCACCCTGGACAAGGCCGAGCGCCGCCCGGTCCTGCGCGCCAAGCGCTGCGTCTTCCAGGGGCGCGCCACCGACCTGTCCGAGGAGGTCCTGGCGGCCCTACCCGCCGAGCTGCGCGCGCTGCTGGAGCGCTGGGACGCCCTGGTGGCCCGCAAGGAGGAGACCCGAGCCCGCCTGGCCGTCCTGGTCGACGTCGACCTGGACCGCAGCCGCGAGCTGCTGGCGGCCGGCCTCGACGAGCCCGGCTACCAGGAGGCCCTGGCGATTGCCGCCCCGGCCCTGGTCTCCACCCTGGCCACCCGCGGCCGCCGGCTCGAGGACCCCCGAGTCCTGCGCACCCTCTACACCCTGGCCACCCGGGCCGCCCTCAAGACCAGCCCCTTCTCGGGACTGACCACCGTCAACGAGGCGGGACAGCCCTCCACCGGGCGCAGCCACCGCATGGTGGCCACCCACCTGGCCTACCGCATCCTGAGCGCCACCGCCCAGGACCTGGCCGCCGACGGCGCCCTCTACCTCGAGCCCGCCCCCGTGCGCCGCTCCTACAGCGCCGCACCCGGCCCGGACGCGGCCGGCGCCTACGGCCAGTACCCCTCCCGGGAGGTCGAGGCGGAGGCGCTGACCGTCGTCGGCGAGCACGAGTACGGCAACGGCATGGTCTTCCGCCAGGAGACCATCCAGCCCGCCCGCTGGCTCCAGGAGACCCACGACGCCCTCACCGGCGGCGGCATGCACGCCGTGCTCAGTGTGCGCGACGCCTGCGAGCGCGTAGGTGGCGCCGACCCGCGCCTGCGCCTGGAGCGGCTGCTGGCCTCCGGCGCCATCGTGCCGCACGTGCCCTGGTACCGCGGGGAGAACCCCTTCCCGCTGCTGGCCGCCTCGCTCTCACCGGAGCAGCAGCGCCAGTGGGGCAAGGATCTGGCCTGGCTGGCCCGGCTCGACGACGCCGTCGGCGCCGCTGACGGGCCCGGCCGCGCCGAGCTCCTCAACCGCACTGTGCGCCTGGCCGAGCGCGTCTTCCCCGACGGCGAGCTCGGTGAGCGCCCCAGCGGCTTCCTCTACGAGGACCGCGAGTCGACCCGCAGCTGGGTCGACCCTCTCGAGGACGCCCCCTTCGAGCAGGACGTCAAGACCCTGGGCGAGCTCGCCGACCCCTGGGTGGCCCGCTCCCACATCTACGACCTCATGGTGGCCCGCTTCGTCTCCCTGTTCGGAAACGGCGGGGTGTGCAAGGACCCGCTGGCCTTCTTCATGACCATCGCCCACGCCCCCGACGGCGACCAGGAGATGCTGCGCGCCGCCGGGCTCGACTATGCCGCCGGCCCCGACGAGGAGCGCGCCGCGCTGTCCGGCGGGTTCTCCGGCTCGCCCAGGCACCTGGGTGCCTTCCTCCAGCCGGTGGCCCCCAGCGCCCGGACCTACGCCGCCGGCGGGGGCCTGACCGTCGTCAACGCCTTCACCAATGCCAACGGCTCCCTCCAGGCCCGCTTCCACCGGCTCCTGGGCTCCGGCTTCCGGGAGCGCCTGGCCACACGGATCCGCACCTCCTGGGGTACCGAGCGGGTCCTGGAGATCCAGGCCAGTACCGAGTGCAACACCGGTCAGGCCGTCTCCTGCGGGCTCCTGCCGCCGCTGGGGCTGCCCGGTGAGCCGGGGGCGCCGGAGGCGGTCCCTCTCAGCTCCCTGCGGCTCGTCCACGACCCGGCCACGAGCACCCTGTTCCTGGCCGACGACGCCGGGCCCGTGGGACTGGCCTACCTGGGCCTGACCCCCCAGTACCTCCTGGGCGGCTACCTGTCCTGGCTGGTGCTGCTGAGCGACCCCTGGTCCCGGCTGCCCCCCTTCGCGGACCACTGGACCAGCCGCCGTCGGGACCTGAACGGGCCTCTGCCCGACGAGGTGATGCACTCCGAGCGGAACGTGGCCGGCCGCCTGGTGACCCGCCGCGAGTCGTGGACCTTCCCGGCCCACCAGATCGCCCCGCTCATGGACCGCGACCTGACCACGACTCTGCTGCACATGGACGACCTGCGCAAGCAGTGGGGCATACCGACGGAGGTGTTCGTCCACCAGCACATGCCCTCCCAGGGTGCCACCTTCGACCAGCACAAGCCCCGCTACGTGGACCTCACCTCACCGGTGTCGCTGCTGGCGCTGCGCGGCTGGATCGACCCCGGCGCCGCCCACATCAGCTTTGTCGAGGCCCTGCCGGCCCGCGGCGAGGCCCTGGGGCTCACCCAGGACGGTGAGCCGACGGTGGCCGAGTACCTGGTGGGACTCCAGTGGCCCAAGAACCTGGGAGGCATGGCATGAGCACGCACGACGACGTCCAGTCCAACCGGCGCGAGCAGCGCAACCAGCCCAGCCGGCTCATCCGCTCCCGCAGGCTGCGCTGGCTCGGCGGGCGCTCGCGGGCCGGTGAGCAGGCGGAGCGCACCGGGCCGGCGAGCCAGGGTGGCCAGATGGACCAGGTGGGCCAGATGGGCCAGCCCAGTCAGGCCGGCCAGGCCGGAATGGTCGGCCTGGGGGGCGCGACGTCGCAGGCTGGTGGCTCGATCCCGGGGATCCAGCCCCTGGAGATGGCGGCCGCCGACTTCGGCAACCTGCGTGCCCAGCACAGCGCGATGCGTCAGCGGAGCGCGGCGATGGCCGGTCAGCGTGAGGGGGTCGGCTGGCTGTATGCGCGGATCTACTGTGCTGGCGGGGACGACACCGACGCCCTGCTGCCCGAGGTCGCCCAGTGGCTGGATCGGGCCCGCGGCCAGTGGGACATCCGCTCGGCGCACTTCCTGCGCTTCGTCGACCTGCGCGGCCACCACATCCGGCTGCGGCTCAAGGCCGTCGAGGGCGTCCTGGATGAGGCCTACGCGAGCATGCGCGAGCTGGGGGCCGTGGCCCAGCGCACCGAGGCGCGCACGGTCGAGCGTCTCGTCTCCGATCCGATGACCGGGGGGATCGGCGCGAGCCGGCCCGGCATCACCTTCGGCGTCTACGGCCCCGAGTACGACAAGTACGGGGGAGTGGCCGGTGTCGAGGAGGCCGAGCGGCACTTCTACGTCTCGAGCCGATGGTGCCTGGACCACCAGGTCTGGCAGATCCCGAGGCCGGTGCCGCGGGCGGCCCTGGCCGCGCGGTTCCTGGCGCTGGCGGCCCGCAGTGCGCCACTGCCCGAGGCCGAGCTGCTCTCCGCCCACCTGCGGATGTGGGGCTCGCGGCTCCCCGCGCACCTGCGCGACGGCAGCGCCCTGGGGCCGATCGTTCAGCAGCTGCTGGAGGTCATCGAGTTCCAGTTCGATGAGATCCCGTCCTGGAGTCAGGCAGCGGCGGCCGTGGGCGAGCTGGCCGACGACGCCGGGCGCGCCATCGGCGTCATGGGGGCCGGCACCGGCGGGCGCCGGGCTCTGGACCTGCTGCACATCGACGTCAACCGGCTCGGCCTCAACCCGGCCGAGGAGTGCATCGCCGGGCTGTGCGCCCGACAGCTCCTGACCGGGGGCGCCGTGCCCCCGGCCCAGCCCTCAGCCGCCGTCGGGTAGCCGGGCGCCGCCTGGCCCCGGAGCCCCGAGGCGCGCCGAAGTGTCCATGAGAAGGGCCCTGATTGTCGATGAAGGGCGCCAGAGTGTCCATGAAGGAGCTGCCGTCAGGCTGGGCCTAGGGGTACTCCACGAGGGGCGGGTGCTACTAGGGGAGGTTCGGGGGTACTCCATGCGGTCGGGACCTTCGTGGAGTACGCACAACCCCTGGTGGGTAGGACCCGACCCTCGTGCAGTGCGGGCGCAGCGCCTGGGTCGGCCTGTGACTCCTAGGTCCTGTTGCATATGTCCGGGCGGAGGCCGGTTCTCGCCAGTGGCCGACGTCGCGGTCGTACCTTAGGGCTCGCGTTCGAGGGGTAAAGGGTATGAACGCGCGCCCTAAGGTACGAACACGCGGACGCTTCACCCCACTTTCGCAACAGTCCCTAGTCGCCGGTTCCCGGTCTGATCTGCTTGTGCGCCTTCAGTCGTCCAGGTGGGAGACGAGCTCGGCGGCCAGGCCCGTGTAGGTGGCGGGGGTCAGGGCCAGCAGTCGCGCCTCGACGTCGTCGGGCATGCTGAGCCCGGAGATGAACTCGCGCATGCCCTCGGGCGTGACCTTCTTGCCGCGGGTGAGCTCCTTGAGGCGCTCGTAGGGGTCGGCCATGCCGGTCGCCCCGGCGCACCCCGCACACCGGAGCCCGCCTGCTCATCGAGGCACAGGCCAGGCGTCTCGAGGTTCTGCTCGCCGATGGCACCACGCTCCGGTCCGGGCCTCCGGGGGCGTCCTCCAGCGCCTGATCCAGACCTACGGGGCTGACGACACGGGCCTGGGAAAGTACCTGATGCAACAGGCCGTCCCCGACAGGTTGGGGAGATTACGGCCCCGGCCTGCACTGGGCAACCCACTTATCGTGTCCACCACGGCCCACGAGTTTTGCGGGCATTTTTCAGTGAGGTACTGAATCCCCTTCGCGGGCACTCCAGATGAGTCTCGTCGGCCACTTCCTCCGGTCCCCGACGTGATGATTTGCTAGGTACACAATCGACTTTCACGTCGACAAGGGGAGATTCGTGAAGTGCCTACGTCATGCTCCGTCCAGGGCTGCGTGAGGGCTGGCCAGGGGCTTTGGTGAGCGCAGGGCGGTCAGTGCGGTGGGTGTGACGGCCAGTCGTGGGGAGGTGTTTGGGTTTGTCGTCCTCAACGGAGCAGATAAGGCCACGTTGTGAGGTCATCATTCTTGTCTCAGTCGCGGTAGCCTACATTAGTTCCTTCGCCTGAGCGGTGATTGCTGACGGTGACGCAGGTCAGCCGCCTATGCTCTCTGCGGAAAACGATGTCGGTTACCCTACTTCAGTAGGGTTTTCCTGGGATGTCTTTGGTTTCGCTCCAGGCATCGTGCTGTGTAGTTTTGCCGGGGCGATCTCGATCGTCTTTCGGGTCCCAGTTGGACGTGATCTGTGCTATTCTGATAAGTGGCGCCTCGTTGGTGCTCCCCTCTGATGCTGGCCTAGAGTTGATGTCGAGCGACTCCCCCTCTCATGTCGGCGTCATGCTCGCAATTGTCGTCCTCGTCGCATGGATAATCGTTGGAAGTTGAGTTTCTACGGTAATCCTTCGGTGCAGAGGTGTCTAGCGTCCTTCTAGACAGGAGTATTTTCTATGAGTGAATCTGTCGGTCCTGGAAATTCTGTTCGTGTGAGGACAATCGTTGGACTGGTCGTCGGTGTCGCCGCTACAGCTGTGGCCGGTATTCTCGTCGCTGTCGATGGTGGGCATATCCTGGCCGCCCGGATGTTGGGTGCTGTCGGAATGGTTGCTGCGTTGCTTGGTGCCGTCGGCTCAATTCGATCTTCCGGGACGGGGGCTAAGGCGATGTTCGCGATAGTGTCCGTCCTCCTGTTTGTGGCATCGTCGACGGTCTACGGTTTGACCTGGAGTTGAGTGAATTATTCTGGATTCAATACCTCTGCGCGTTCTCAATCTATAGAGGCAGAACATCCACTCACACATGAATTGCCTCTGGTTGGCTTTGTATATAGTGGGGAAGTCGAATTGTGCGGGGTTTGCTGGAGGCGGCGATGATCGGAGGGATCGCTGCCTTACGGTTCGGGTGTACTCCACGAGCCGGGGATCTTCTGTGCTGTCTCCTCACTTCTGAGACACTCGGTCGGGTGAGAACCCGGGGCAGGCGGGCGGTCCTAGAGGTGAGGGTGGGGGCGAAGGGAAGAGGCCCGGTGAGGTCTCGGTGTCCACGGTGCTGACATCAGCGCTGCACTGACTTCCCAGCCGGAAAGAAACCCTGGGATTCCAACGATCTGTGTCAGGTGGTTCGACGGCTGGCGCGCTGATGTCAGCGCTATGGACACGTGGCCATTGCCGGACCCGCCGGCGGGCCCTCAGTCGTCCAAGGTGGGAGACGAGCTCGGCGGCGCGCGCATCAAGCGCGGCGGTACGTGGTGGTGGTGTCACCTCGACGGCCGTCTTTCTCAACGAATCCGGCCTCCTCGAGATGTTTGAGCGCGTACGTCACCTGGCGCGGTGACAGGCCTGTGGCCTCGACGATCTGCTGGCGCGTGCGTGGCCCGTCCTCGAGGCTGGCCCAGACGGCGGGCGTGTTGGTGGACAGGGCGGAGATCTCTGGGGGAACAGTGATGTCTGTGGTGCCGGAAGTCGGTCGAGTGCTGTCGGAGGCCAGAACGTAGGAGGTGGAGCCGCGTTGTCCTTGGGCCTCGGCGTAGCCCCGGTTCACCAGCTCCTGGAGCTGACGACGGGCCTGCTGGGAGTCGCAGCCGAAGCGACGGCGATAGGCGGAGTTCGTCCACGACTTTCCGTGCCGCATCTCGACCAGTGCGTGGCGCTGCTCGATGCCGAGGCCCTGGGCTTCAAGGCCGGACAACCAGGTGAGATCCTCGGGTGAGAGGAGCGTGCTTCGGGGAAGCAGGGCCGTGAAACGTACACCGGTGTCCTGAAAGCGGACGGGTTCCATGTCTGCCTCTCGCAGGGCGCGACGGACCTCCCGGATACCGGAGCCCAAGCCTTCGATCACGCGCCGTCCCTCGTGGTCCGTGGCGAAGGTGCAGATGGTGTAGAGGTGCTCGTTGACCGCAGACTTCCCGTCTCGTGTGCCGAGCTGATCCACGCTCAGCCCCCACAGACCACCTGGGCTGGAGATGATGAGGCGGTCGTGCAGCAGACGCATCTCAACCCCTTTCGAGAGTGCGGGCTCGGAGAGGTCTCGGTGGACGAGAGCGTTGGCGACGAGCTCACGAACCGCGATGAGCGGGAACTCGTGGACATCGCGGCCGTGCCCATCATTCCCGAACTGGATGCGTGTCTGCGTGGTGCGTGCGACCCAATCGACGGCGTCGGCGAGCATCTGAGGCAGGGGGCCCGCGATTGTGAGCCGATCTGTTGCTCTGACCGCGTCATTCGTGTCGGTGACGGCGGCTGTGATGGACAGGCCGGGGAAGTGCCTCTGGGGATAACGGCCCAGCGCGTACAGCCCTGCCCGGGTCGCCTCTCCGTCCTCGGTGAGGATGTTCAGGTTGATGAGGACCTCGGTATCAGACTGGCCGCTGAGCGCGGTGGAGCCGGCACGAACCGCTCGCAGAAAGCGCTGAACCAGATCGTTGTCGAGGCTGTCGATGGAGGTAGCGGGAACGGCAACGGAGTCCTGCCGAGGACGTTGGTGGCGCAGAAGGAGCTGCTGCTCCTCCTGCTGCGACATGCGGTAGTCGCCGTCGTACTGGCGGAGGTACGCCGCCCCCGTCTCTCTCCACCGGCATGGCTTGCTGTTGACGGGAACTTCCTGCACGTTGGCGGCGACGACGGTCTCGCCCTCAACGGTGATGGCGTGCGTATCGACAGCGATCTCGGTGGAGAAGCCCTGACGAGCCTGGGAGATGAGGGCCTGCTGGAGCTCGTGCGGGTCCTGGACTCCGACGACGGCAACCGGATCCTCGCCGACGCCCAGGAGGATGGTGCCGCCTCCAGGAAGATTCGCGAAGGCCGACAGCGTGGGACCGAGTGCGCTGCGGGAGTACTCGGAGAATGTCTTCGCCTCGATCTCAAGGCAGTCGCCGCCCTCCAGTGCCAAACGAGCGAGGGCCTCCGTGAGGTCAGTCAGATCGACAATCACATGTCAATTGTACATCAAGTGTCGATGAAGGGTCCCAGAGTGTCCATGAAGTGTCGATGAGATGTCCATGAAGGGCCGTGGAGTGTTGATGAAGGGCCCGAAAGTGTCGATGAACGACCATGAGTGTCGATGAAGGACGTCATGTGTCCATGAAGGAACTGCTGGCCGGCTGGCGGTCTGGGCCAGTGCCGGACCCGCCGGCGCGCCCTCAGTCTTCCAGGTGGGAGACGAGCTCGGCGGCCAGGCCCGTGTAGGTGGCGGGCGTCAGGGCAAGCAGCCGCGCCTCGACGTCGTCGGGCATGCCGAGCCCGGAGATGAACTCGCGCATGCCCTCAGGCGTGACCTTCTTGCCGCGGGTCAGCTCCTTGAGGCGCTCGTAGGGGTCGGCCATGC
>NZ_KV811031.1:32861-60841 GCF_001812965.1 Actinomyces sp. HMSC075C01 | reverse complement strand
CTCGTAGGGGTCGGCCATGCCGGTCGCCCCGGCGACGGCGGCCGCCCGCATCGCCTGCTGGACGGGCTCGCCGAGCACCTCCCAGGTCGCCTCGAGGTCCTCCTCCAGGCGGGCGCGGTCGACGTCGAGCCCGGCCAGGCCCCGGCGGATGTTGTCCACGGCCAGCAGTGAGTGCCCCAGGGCCACGCCCACGTTGCGCTGCGTGGTGGAGTCGGTGAGGTCGCGCTGGAGGCGGGAGGTGACGAGCGTGGCGGCCAGCGTGTCCAGCAGCGAGCAGGAGATCTCCAGGTTGGCCTCGCCGTTCTCGAAGCGGATCGGGTTGACCTTGTGCGGCATGGTCGACGAGCCGGTGGAGCCCTGCGCGCTCAGGCGCTGGTGGAAGTAGCCCAGCGAGATGTAGGTCCACACGTCCGTGGCCAGGTTGTGGGCGATTCGGTTGAAGCGGGCGACGTCGGAGTAGAGCTCGGCCTGCCAGTCGTGGGACTCGATCTGGGTGGTCAGCGGGTTCCAGGTCAGGCCCAGGTGCTCGACGAAGCCGCGCCCCACGGCCTGCCAGTCAGCGCCGGGCACGGAGACGACGTGCGCGCCGAAGGTGCCGGTGGCGCCGTTGAACTTGCCCAGGTACTCGGTGGCCTCGACGCGGCGCACCTGGCGGCGCAGCCGGTGGGCCAGGACCGCCAGCTCCTTGCCGAGCGTCGTGGGGGTGGCCGGCTGACCGTGCGTGCGCGCCAGCATGGCGGCGTCGGCGTACTCGTGGGCCATGGCGGCCAGGTCCTCGACCAGCCCGCGGGCGGCCGGCAGCCACACCTGCTCGATCGCGGCGCGGATCGTCAGGGCGTAGGAGAGGTTGTTGATGTCCTCGCTGGTGCAGAAGATGTGGACGATCTCGCCGACCGCGGGCAGCACGGTGGGGCCGCCGTCGGCGCCGACGACGCCGGGGGCCTGGGCGGCCGCGGCCAGGCGCCGCTTGAGGAGGTACTCGACGGCCTTGACGTCGTGGCGGGTCTCGGCCTCGATGGCGCCGAGCTCGGCGATCTCCTCGGCTCCGAAGTCCTCGACGACGCCGCGCAGGTAGCTCTTCTCCGTCTCGCTCAGGCGGGGGGCGCCGGGCAGGACGCCGCCGTCGGTGAGGTGGATGAGCCACTCGACCTCGACCTGCAGGCGGGCCCGGTTGAGCGCGGCCTCGGAGAGGTGGTTGACCAGCGGGGCGGCGACGGCGCGGTAGCGGCCGTCCAGGGGGCCCAGGGCGATGGCGGGGGAGACTGCGGAGAGATCGACCATGCCGCTCATTGTGGCAGGTTGGCACCGATCTCTGCGAGTGGGGCCTCCTGGGGCGTGACGAGGACGGGCTGTGCCTCGGGGCGGCGTCGGCGGTAGGCGGTCACGACGACGAACAGCAGGATGCCGGCCGACGGCAGGTTGATGGCGGCGGCGGGCTCATGGCTGTAGAGGCCGTGGCCGAGCAGGGCGGCCGCCAGCCCCAGGCCGATGACGGCCAGCGCGAGGATCGAGGGGCCCGGGATCCGCTGGGACGGCTCGGCGCGCTGAACGTGCTGGGCCTGGAAGAGGATGAGACTGACTGTGAGCAGGCTCAGAGGCGTCAGGAGGGAGGTTTCCCAGCCGAACAGGCCGCCGCCGACCGTCAGGGCCAGGACGGTCGTGGCAAGTGTGAAGACGACTGGAGGGAGGAGTCGCATGGTAGATGACCTTCTAGGGCGGGCATGGTGGGGAATGGTATGACCGGGCAAAATCCTGCCGGATCCTTGTGTCGTTTTCAACAAGTGGTCCGTCGTCGTTGGCGGGGAGCACTCCCCGGTCGCCGCCAGCCTATACGGCGCGCCGGCTCCGGACCTGTGAAGTAAGTTCCGACCAGGGAGAATGTGATGCCTCTGTGATGCCTTGGGTGCTGCGTCGCCCGGAGATCATGAGCTCGTGGAGGGAGCGCGGATGTCGATGAGACCGACGACGATGCCGTCGGCTTCTACCGTGCGCTCGACTTCGACATCGGCCCTGCGCCGTCGGACCCGCGCTGGCCGGGGCGCCGCCGCTACCGATGCGTGCGGCGGTCCTGATTCCGAACGGCGCATGTTGAGGACTGCGTTTCGCGCCGAGGACGTACTTCTCCTTCAGACGACGCGGCTGCGCTCCCAGTCATCTGGGGGACAGCGCAGTCCTCGGCGCGAAAGTACGTTCTCGATCGACGTCGTCGACGGTCCCGAGTGGCTGGTTGTGCCATATGCTGACCTCATGGGTCGCTTCCGCACTGATGACGCACCGGCACTTATTCGTGCTGCGCGTCTGGATGCAGGGCTCTCACGGGTTCAGTTGGCCCAGCGTGCTGGCTTGAACGAGTCGGTCTTGACGCAGGTGGAGTCCGGGGCGCGTGCGGTGTCCGATGGGCTGCTCGAGGTGGTGCTGCGCGCAGCCGGTTACCGACCGTCACTCCCGCTTGCCATGCAGGCCGACAAGATTCTCGCCTGCGCCGAGTCTCATGGCCTCAGCAACCTCCGCGTTTTCGGGTCGTCGGTCCGGGGGGAGGATGACTTCGACTCTGACATCGACCTTCTGGTCACGCCGTCGACCAGTACTGACCTGTTCGACCTGGCCCTGTTCGTCGATGACGTTGAGAGACTCACTGGGTTCCCTGCCGACGTCGTTTCCGACTCCCCCCTGCCTGTTCAGCTGGCTGGCGCCGCACGAGAGGCAGTGCCACTGTGAATGAGGAGCGTCAACGGGCTCGCTTTACCCCGCGTACCAGGCAGGATGGGGCAAGGCTCCATGATCGTGAGAATCTAGACGCCGAGCTTGCGCTGATTCGTGACCGGATCGACGTCGTCGTCGCGCATGGACGAGAAGAGTTTTACGACGGTGCTCAAGCCTATGACGTTGCCTGCATGGTGATCATTCGACTCGCCGCTCTGCTGGAGCGACCTGAGTTCATGCCTTACCTGGTGGCGATCTCCGAGGACGAACGCCGGGCCATTCGAACCACACGCAACATTGCGGCACACGCAGGCTATCGCTCGATGGATGACAGTCTTTTCTGGATGGCAATCACTCGGCGTGTTCCCGAGATCTTGGACCGAATCCATGCCGGCGGGTGACGGGCCCTATCGGGCCGAGGTCGTGTGCGCGGTGACCTCGCGGGTCCGCCGGTCCCTCAGGCTGCGAACCAGGACGTAGCCCAGCAGGCCCAGCGCGGGCAGGGCGAGGAGCACATCGACGTCGGACCGGTAGAGGCCGCGCGCGAGAATGAGCCCGGAGAGGATAACTCCGACGGCCCCCAGCAGCCGGACGCCCGACGGCGGCAGGCTGCGCTCGCCCGGACCCGAGTTCTGGGCTTGCAGCAGGATGAGGCCGAGCAGGAGCATGCACAGCGATGAGGTGAGGCTGTTGAGCTGCCAACCGAGCAGCAGGCTCCCGATTGAGGTGACCAGGACGGTCAGGGCGAGGACAAGAATGGCGGGCTTGATGAGTCGCATGGCGAGCACCTCGGCGAACGGGTTGCGGTAGCAAGCGCCCCCAGTCTAAGGCGGTGTCCTGGTTGGAAGGCGACCGGTGGTGAGGGGGAGTCGACGCCGGCCGGGCTCAGGGCTTAGGGCGGGGCCCGGGCCTCAGTCCTCGGGGGTGGTGCCCATGGCGCGGCCGCGGGTCCAGTAGCCCTGGTGCTGGATGCTGCGTCGGCTCAGACCGGAGGCGATCAGGTGGCGCCGCACCGCCTTGGTGGCGCTGGTCTCCAAGGCGATGAACACCCAGTCCAGGGCCAGGTCCCCGGTGTCCGCCCACAGGGTGCGGTCGACGGCGGCCAGCAGCTTCTCCTCAGAGATCCCGGGATTGACGCGGATGAGCCGATGGTCGCGCGCGGCCAGGGGCAGGAAGCCGGTCTCAGGCGCCATCATGACGACGGTGGCCAGGCTGCTCGGCGGGGCGGCGGCGACGGCGTCGGCGAGTGCGGGCGCGGAGGCCTGGTCGCCCACCAGCAGCATCTTGTCGCCGGGGGAGGGCAGGCGGTAGCTGGTGCCTCCCATGACCTGGACGGACACGGTGGCTCCCGGCTTGACCCGCTTCGACCAGCGCGATGCCGGGCCTGCGGGCTCATGGTGCAGGACCAGGATGATGGCGGTGGCCTGTTCGCGGTTGATGCGGGTGATGGTGTAGGCGCGCTGGTGCTGGCGGCCGCCCTGCGGGATCCACATGCGCACCCAGGCAGTGGGCGGCAGCATGGCGGCGCCGGTGCCCAGCAGGCTCGGACAGTGGACGGTCAGCTCGGTGTAGGGCGCCAGCTCGCGCACTGCGGTGATCGTGAGCTTGTGCTCCGGCGCCCGCAGCGCCTTGAGCACTGTGCCTTGGAATCCCCTCCCACCACGTGCCATCTGCGTGTCCGCCTCCCGGTCGTCTGATCTCGCGCTCAGGCGAACCATAACCGGAATGGTTGAAGGCTTGCTTAGGACCTGCTGCTGAGAACACAGGAGAAAATGCCGAAAGAATTCTGCTGGTGGGCGGGGCCGCCGGGTTGGACGTATTGGGAATCCTGGGATGCATCGACGGCGCCGGTGCTCGGGATCGTCCTCAGAATTGCGCGAGGACTTGCCGTGCGATGGCGGCGCCCAATGGGATGGGGACGGCGTTGCCGATCTGCCGGGCGATGGAGGTGCGGGAGCCGATGAAGCGGTGCGTGTCGGGGAATCCCTGCAGGAGCGCCGCCTCGTAGTGGGTGATGGCGCGGTTCTCCACGGGGTGGAGGTAGCGGCCCTTCTCCGGCTTGAAGAACTCGGTCCGGATCGTCACGGAGGGGCGGTCCCAGTGCAGGCGTCCCATGACGTCCATGGAACCGGAGGTGTGCCGGAGCCAGCAGGGTGCCTTCAGGTGGTCCGGAAGATTCGTCCGATTCCCTCCCTCGGGGATCTTTGCGAAGCGCTCGATTGAGATGTCGCTGTAGAACCGGGAGACGTGCAGCTCCCGGGGGGAGAAGGCGCCGGGTACCCGCCGCGAGCCGACTCGGGTGCGGAGCTGGTCGAAGCGCTCGTCCATGTCGGGCTGCGCGGGCACGCCCAGCAGCGTCTGCCGCACCGTCCGGTACGGGGGCAGGTCGCCGCCCCCGTCCGGGGAGTGCGTGGGCTCCGGGAACCCGGGGACGGCCATGTCGTAGCGGTGCCCGATGAGGACGGCGCGCCTGCGCGCCTGCGGGGCGCCGTAGTCGGCGGCGTTGAGGACGCGGAAGTCGAAGGAGTAGTCCTCGAGGAACTCCCCGGGGCGCGTGGTGGCCAGGAAGTCGCGGTACTGGGGCGACTTCCCGAAGGCGGGCACGTTCTCCACGACGAAGTACTTGGGCCTGGCCCTCTGAATGACCTGGGCGTACTGCTCCCAGAGTCGGTTGCGGGCGTCCTCCGCGTCCCGCTTGCCGAGCGTGCTGAACCCCTGGCACGGGGGGCCGCCAACGACGACGTCGACACCGATGGGGATCGTCCCCTCGGCGAGCCAGTCCTGGATGGCGCCCGCGTAGACATCCGTCTTGGGGAAGCTCGCCCGGTAGGAGGCGGCGGCCTCCGGGTCCATCTCGACCGCGGCGATGCTGCGGAAGCGCGACGACGCCGTGTGGAACCCCGCGGTGAGACCTCCCGCCCCGGCGAAGAGGTCGAGGACACGGATGGTGCGGGCAGTCATGGAATCAGGGTAGCCGGCCGGTACGACACCGAATCGAGGCTCACCGTCGGTTCAAGGGTGTGATTCGTGTCGGAGGGCGGTCGTAGGATGTTCCCGTTCACACCCGCGGAGAATTCCCCCGTTCTCCGTCGACAGGAAGGACTCCCGTGCCCAGGAAGCTCATTGAGGTGGCGCTGCCTCTCGACGCCATCAACCAGCAGTCCGCTCGGGAGAAATCCATCCGCAAGGGGCATCCCTCCACGCTGCACCTGTGGTGGTCCCGCAAGCCCACGGCCACCTCGCGCGCCGTGCTCTTCTCCCAGCTGGTCGACGACCCCTCCGAGCGCTACGAGGAGTTCCTGGAGGCGGCCCGGGCCGCGGGTGAGGCCGACCCGGAGTCCGCTGCGGAGCGGGCGGTGGAGGCGGAGCGTCGCCGCCTGTTCACCCTCATCACCCGCATGGTGAACTGGGACAACATCGGTGATGAGCACCTCATGCGTGAGGTCAGGGAGGAGATCCGCCGCTCCACGGGGGATGAGCCCCCTGCCGTCCTCGACCCCTTCGCCGGAGGCGGCTCCATCCCCCTGGAGGCCCAGCGGCTCGGCCTGGAGTCGCACGCCTCCGACCTCAACCCCGTGGCCGTCCTCATCAACAAGGCCCTCATCGAGATCCCGCCGCTCTTCTCCGGCCGTGCTCCGGTCTTCCCCGGCTCCGACGATGGCACGCGCAGCTGGCCCGGTGCGCACGGCCTGGCCGAGGACGTGCGCCGCTACGGGGAGTGGATGCGTGAGGAGGCCTGGAGGCGCATCGGCCACCTCTACCCTCGGGCCCAGCTGCCCGACGGCTCGGAGGCGACCGTCATCGCCTGGATCTGGGCGCGGACCGTCACCTGCCCCAACCCGGCCTGCGGCATCGAGACGCCCCTCGTCTCGAAGTGGTGGCTGGGGAAGAAGAAGGGCAAGGAGGCCTACATCGTCCCGACGGTCGTCGGTGACCACGTCGAGTACTCCATCGGCCACGATCCCAAGCGGGCACCGACGAAGCAGGATGATGGAACCATTGATCGGAACGGCGCCCGTTGCTTGGCCTGTGAAGCGCATATCGGTTTCGACTATCTTCGGTCGGAGGCCCAGAATGGCCGCATGAGGGCGGAACTGACGGCGATCGCCGTGGAGGGGCGCGGTTCTCGTACGTATTTGCCGCCGGACAGAGCTCATGCTGCGACGGCGCTTCGTGCTGTTCCTTCGAGCGTCCCCGTGGGAGATCTTCCAGAGGCCGCTTTGGGTTTCCGTGTGCAGGCTTACGGCATGCTGAAGTACTCCGACCTGTTCAGTCCGCGGCAGTTGACGGCGCTGACCACCTTCTCGGATCTGGTGGGCGAGGCGCGTGAGCGCGTGTTGCGGGACGCCCTCGCCGGTGGAATGAGTGAGGGGGAGTGTCTCGGAGCGAGAGGTGTAGGTGCATCCGCCTATGCTGATACTGTTGCAACGTATCTTGGGGTGGCGGTTTCTAATACTGCAGATGATCATTCAAGTCTTGTGGCTTGGCGACCTTCTCATGGTACTGGTGCGACGCGTTCGACTTTCGCTAGACAGGCGCTTCCCATGGTGTGGGATTATGCGGAAGCAAATCCGTTCTCGGGTACTGCGGGCGATTTTTCTAATACTATTCCTGGTATAGCTGCGGTGTTGGAGCGACTGCCTTGTCGTGGTGAGATTGCCGGGAAAGCAACTCAGGCGTCCGCGAGTTCGGTTGATTCTAGGATGTGTGTAATCTCCACGGATCCGCCGTATTACGACAATATCGGCTACTCGGACCTGTCCGATTTCTTCTACGTCTGGCTGCGCCGCTCCCTCAAGGACGTCCACCCCTCCCTCTTCTCCACCATGCTCGTGCCCAAGGCCGAGGAGCTGGTCGCGAACCAGTACCGTCATGGTGGCAAGGACGGGGCGAGGGACTTCTTCGAGGACGGCTTCCGTACCGTCTTCGCCAATGCTCGCCGGAGTGTCAACCCGGACTACCCGATGACGGTCTACTACGCCTTCAAGCAGACCGAGACCAATGCTGAAGGGCGGACCTCCACCGGCTGGTCCACGATCCTCGAGGGCATGATCCGCTCCGGCTGGACCATCACCGCCACCTGGCCCATGCGCTCCGAGCTGGGGAACCGCATGGTGGCCTCCGGAACCAACGCTCTGGCCTCCTCCATCGTCCTCGTGCTGCGACCCCGTCCCGAGGACGCCCCCATGACCGACCGCCGCAGCCTCATGCGCGAGCTGCGCCGCACCCTCCCCGAGGCCGTCGAGACCCTGCGCAGCGGCGGCATCGCCCCCGTCGACCTCGCCCAGGCGGCCATCGGCCCCGGCATGAGCGTCTTCTCCCGCTACTCCCGCGTCATCAGCCCCGACGGCACCGACATGAGCGTTTCCGAGGCCCTCACCCAGATCAACGCCGTGCTCGACGAGGTCCTCGGTGAGCAGGAGGGCGACCTCGACCCCGACACCCGCTGGTGCCTCACCTGGTTCGACGCCCACGGCTTCACCGAGGGCCCTTACGGGGAGGCCGAGACCCTCGCCTCGGCCCGCAACGCCTCCATCGACGCCCTCAAGCGCTCCGGCGTCCTCACCTCCGGCGGCGGCCGCGTCGGCCTCATCGCCCCCGCCGACCTCCCCGACGACTACGACCCCCGCACCGACGACCGCATCTCCCACTGGGAGGTGGTTCTCCACCTCGCGCGGGCCCTCGACCGGCGCGGCATTGACGAGGCCGGGAGGCTCCTCTCCGCCGCCGCCGAACGCGGCCTGGGCGCCGACATCCTCCAGTCCCTCGCCTACCGCCTCTACTCCCTCGCCGAGAAGCACGGCTGGACCGAGGCCGGCCTCCTCTTCAACGCCCTGGGCGGCTCCTGGCCGGAGATCGCCGCCGCGGCCCGGACCGCGGCGAGCACCGGCTCGGACATCCAGACCGCACTCGACCTCGACACCCTGGAGAACCACTGACATGTCCGCCACCTCCAACCGGGACCGCATCGGCCGGGCCATCGAGATCCTCTCCGGGGCCCTGGAGCCTTGGATCGCCGTCACCGTCGCCCCGAAGCTGCCCGCCGCCAGCACCTGGACCGACCTCCTCGCCTGGAAGGACGGCCGGCCGGACCGGACCTACGAACCCTCCGACCCCCAGTGCCAGCTGCGCATCATCACCGAACGCATCGGGAACCTCGGATTCCTCTTCAGCGGGATCCTCTCCCGCGGCGAGCAGAACCTCGCCGGCGAGCTGCGCGAGGTCCGCAACAAATGGGCGCACAACAGCCCCTTCAGCATGGACGACACCTACCGCGCCCTCGACACCGCCGAGCGCCTCCTGCGGGCCATCAACGCCCCCGCCGAGGCCGACCAGGTCCGTGCCATGAAACGGGACGCGCTGCACTCCACCTTCGACGCCGCCACCAGGCGCGACACCCGGGCGAGCGCCGTCGCCATGCCCGGCCTCGGGGAGAACGGCCTCGCACCCTGGAAGGACGTCGTCCGCCCCCACCCCGACATCGTCTCCGGCAGCTACGGCCAGGCCGAGTACGCCGCCGACCTGCACCAGGTCGCCCACGGGGAGAGCAGCGAGGAATACGGCGACCCCGCCGGCTTCTTCAAGCGCACCTACCTCACCGAGGGGCTCAAGACCCTCCTGACCATGACCGCCCGGCGGCTGTCCGGGGATCCCAACGCCCAGGCCGTCATCAACCTTCAGACCACCTTCGGCGGCGGCAAGACTCACTCCATGCTCGCCGCCTGGCACCTGGCCGGCCCGACCCCGCTCAAGGACCTCACCCAGGACGTCCAGGACCTGCTCGCCGACACCTCGATCCCCGACGGCGTCAGGCGCGTCGCCATCGTCGGCAACGAGATCTCCCCCGGGCAGCCCACCACCAAGCCGGACGGAACGGTCGTTCACACCCTGTGGGGCGAGCTCGCCTGGCAGCTCGGCGGCGCCGAGGCCCACGAACTCATCGCGCAGGCCGACCGCACCGGCACCAACCCCGGTGCCGCCCTGCGCACCCTCATCAGCCGCCACACCCCCGCCCTCATCCTCATCGACGAGTGGGTCGCCTACGCCCGCGGTCTGTACCGGCGCGATGGTCTGACCGGCGGCAGCTTCGACACCCAGTTCACCTTCGCCCAGGAGCTCACCGCCGCCGTCCAGGGCACCCCCGGTGCCCTCCTCCTCGTCTCCATCCCCGCCTCCGACATCCGCCAGGACGGCACCGTCACCCGTGCTTCCGAGCTCGAGATCGGCGGTGACGGCGGCCGCGAGGCACTCCAGCGGCTCCAGCACGTCGTCGGGCGCGTGGCCCACAACTGGAGTCCCGCCACCTCCGGGGAGAGCTTCGAGATCGTGCGCCGGCGCCTGTTCACCGACCTCGACGCCGAGGCCCTCCGCAAGCGCGACGCCACCATCAAACGATTCGTCGACTACTACCGGGGGCAGCGCGGCGAGCTGCCCTCCGAGACCTTCCAGCCGGACTACGAGCGGCGGCTGCGCGAGGCCTACCCCATCCACCCCGAGCTGTTCGACCGGCTCTACGGCGACTGGTCCTCCCTGGAGCGGTTCCAGCGGACCCGCGGCGTCCTGCGCCTCATGAGCGCCGTGGTCCACTCCCTGGTCCAGGCCGACGACGACGCCCCCCTCATCATGCCGGGCTCCATCCCCTTCGACGACGACGCCGTCCGCGACGAGATCGCCGGCTACCTCGACGACGCCTGGCGCACCATCATCGAGACCGACATCGACGGCGAGAACGCCACCCCTCTGCGCATCGACCGGGAACGGGAGCTGTTCGGACGACGGGCACTGACCCGGCGCATCGCCCGCACCCTGTTCCTCGGCTCCGCCGCCACCCTCGACACCGCCCACAAGGGCATCGACCGTCAGCGCCTCTTCCTCGGCGTGGCCATGCCCGGGGACACCCTGGGCAACTTCGGCTCCTCCCTGCAGATGCTCACTGACCGAGCCACCTACGTCTACAACCAGGGGACCCGGAGCTGGTACGACCGGCAGCCGTCGATCAACCGGATGGTCGTCGACCGGGCCGCCTCCCTCGACACCGCCGACGTCGCCCGGAAGGCGGTCGACATGCTCAAGGGAATGGCGGCGAGCGCCCGCGAGTTCGCCCATGTCATCGTCGCCCCGGCATCCACCGGGGACGTCCCCGACAGGCAGGAGACGGCACTGGTCATCCTCGGCCCGGACCGCACGGTCGCCGCCAGGAACGGGCGGAGTTCGCAGGTGACCGGGCCCGGCAGGGAGTTCACTGAGGAGCTCCTGCACCATCGCGGCTCCGCGCCCCGTAACCATGTCAACACCCTCATCGCCGTCGCCCCCGACGAGGGGCGGTGGGCCGAGGCCGAGCAGGCGCTGCGCATCCACATGGCGTGGTCGGAGATGGCGAAGGAGGAGTCGATCCGGGACCACGACCTCACGGCCAGCCAGGCCGAGCAGGCACGCCAGAAGAGGCGGGACACCCAGAGCGTCGCCGAGCGCTCCGTGGCGGGCGCGTGGATCTGGGCGCTCCACCCCGTCCAGGACAACGGCGGCCGCCCCTTCAAGATCGAGCCGGTCAAGATCGAGGGGGACGAGCAGCGGATCGCCGTGCGCGCCGGCCTCAGGCTCGGCAAGCAGGACATCGTCCTGACCGACATCACCCCGACGGCCGTGGCCCTTGAGCTCGGGGGCATGAACCTTCGTGCCCGATGGCACGGGGGCAGGATCACCGTCGGCGAGCTGTGGTCCTACTTCACCCGTTACCCCTACATGCCGCGCCTCCGGGACCGGAGGGTGCTGGAGAAGGCCGTCGCCTCCGTCATGGATGACATCGGCTGGGAGAGCGTCGGCTTCGCCCTCGCCGCCGACTACGACGCCGAGCGGGGCGACTTCCTCGACCTGCGCCTCCCGCTGGAGGACGAGGCGCCGAGGATCACCGACACGACCCTCCTCGTCGCCCCCGCGCTCGCCCGTGCGCAGCGCCGCCGTGAGGAGGAGGAACGGAGGGCTGCTGCGTCTGCGGAGTCGCGCGAGTCCGGACCCGCTGACGACACGGGCGCCGCACCCGACGCCACCGCGACCCGATCCGACTCCACCCGCGACGGGCGCGCCGTCCCCCCGGCACCTGAGCCGCAGCCCGTCGCCAACTCGAGATTCGAGGGAGTGGCCGAGCTGGACCCCGGGAAGGACATCGCCGCCCAGCTCGCGCTGCTGGCCGATGAGGTCATCGCCCACCTGAAAGCCGGCGGCGCGGACAGCCTCAACATCGAGGTCTCTATCGACGCGACCCGCTACAACGGATTCGATGCCGACACCGTGCGCACGGTCGCGGAGAACGCCCGCACACTCGGTCTCAAGCCGGGCCGATTCACCGAGGGGTGACCATGGAGGACATCGCCGCGGTCTCCTCCCGGACCGTTCCGCCCGACCCGTCCATCGCGGACGCCCTGGGAGCCCATCACGAGCTCTCCACGGCGCTCGCCGACCTTGTCGACAACTCCATCGACGCAGGCGCCTCGCAGGTTCGCATCCGCATCCTCACCGATGACGACTACGTCACCGGCATGCTCGTCATCGACGACGGTCACGGCATGGACAAGGCCGGCATTGACGCAGCCATGGCCCTCTCCCGCCGTCGTGACTACGGCGAGACGGACCTGGGCCACTACGGGCTCGGACTGAAGGCCGCCTCCCTGAGCCAGGCCGACACCCTCGACGTCTACTCCCGGGCCATCGGGGGCGTTCCCGTCGGCCGGCGCATCACGAGGGAGGAGCCCACCCTCGTGCAGAGCCTCGACGACGGTCAGGTGGGCGAGGTCCTCGAGGGGTCCCTGGTGCGCATGACCGATGCCGCGCCGCTGAGCGGGACCGTCGTCCGCTGGCGGGGGTTCCGTACCGCGGTGGTCGCGCCGGACCGGGACGAGCGGCGCTCCTGGCTCAGCCGACTCGTCGAGAGCATCCGCGGTCACCTCGGACTCGTCTTCCACAGGATCATCGCCCGAGGGGACGTCGAGATCGCCGTCGACGAGTACGACCTCGGCCTGGGACGGGCGGGGTCCGTGAGACGAGTGCGGGCCCTCGATCCGCTCGCCCTGGATGCCTCTGCCGCGCATCCGTACCGACTCGCCGGTGAGGTCGGGGATGTCCCCTTCGACCTGACCGCCGTCATCCTCAAGGGCGCCGTGCTCGATGCCCCGGGGGTCGAGGCCTCACGGAGGCTCTCCCCGGCCGAGGGAGGCCAGGGACTCTACGTCTACCGCAATGACCGCCTGCTGCAGCTGGGCGGCTGGAACTCCGTCATCGACGGCGGTAGGGACTACGCGAACCTGCGCATCTCCCTCGATGTTGGAGACGCGCTGCTCGATGTCGTCCGGATCAACCCGGAGAAGAGCGGCGTCGTCCTGGAACCGGAGATGGGACGGGCCGTCCACGCCTCCGTGGGGCAGGACATCGGAACCTTCTCAGCGCTCCTCGCCTCCGCCCGCAGTGCGGCCACCGAGGGGCGTCGGAGGGAGCCGCGCCCGATCCGACTGGTCGAGCCGCGCGGAGGCCTCGGCCGGGACGTCTACGACGCCATCCAGGACTCCGTCGAGTTCGCCGACGCCGAACCCATCAAGATCCGGTGGGAGCGCATGCCGGAGAACGGCCTGGTCGAAGTGGACCACGAGCAGCGCCTTCTCAAGATCAACGAGCGCCACCGGCGAGTGTTCTCCACCAGCAGCGACCCTCAGGACGCCCCCCTGCTCAAGACCCTCGTGTTCCTGCTCTACTCGCGTTTCTTCGAGGGGGCCTACCTGGGTGGGCGGGAGAAGCGTGAGATCGAGGCCTTCGAGAGAATCATCGAGACCGCCCTCGCCGACGAGCTCCGGCGTCGCGGCGCCCAGAAGGAGTAGAGGATGAACGAGCATCCCGATGATCGTGACGCGTTGACCCCGGAGACCCTGGCCGCCTACTTCGACGCCGGGCACCCCGCTGAGCAGCGGCTCGCCGAGGAGCCCCTCTGCGTCCTGGGCATCGACCCGCCTCGCGGGGAGCTGACGCTGTGCACACCGGCGACGGGCTCGGACATCGACGTCTCCGCCTACCGGATGATCCGCACCGACATCGTCGAGGAGCCGGGGGACGAGACCGTTTGGTTCCGCGTCACCGTCGAGGCCAAGGGCATCGAGTACGAGGCCTACTCCCTCCTCCAAGCAGTCACCGACCAGCTCCAGCAGGGCGACGACCTGGAGCGCGCGCTCCACGTGGCGCTCGACGCCTTCCGAGGACTACTCGCACGCGCACCGAGGCTGAGTGAGGACCAGGAGATCGGGCTGTTCGGTGAACTGGTGGCGCTCGATCGGCTCATCGACGGAGTCGGGGAGGCGAAGGCTCTGGCCGCCTGGCTCGGGCCGCGGGCAGAGGAGCACGACTTCGTCCTCGGCGAGGCCGACGTCGAGGTCAAGACCACCCGCAGTGAGCGACGCATCCACGTCATCCATGGCCTCGGCCAGCTGACCCCCACACCGGGGCGGCTGCTGCATCTCATGTCGGTGCAGGTAACGGGAGCCGGTGCGGCCGGCAACGGGGAGACCCTCCCCGAGCTCATCGAGCGCATTCGCCGGCGGCTGCGGTCCGGGCGCACGGACTTCGACGACAGACTCACCGACTGCGGATGGGAGGACGCCCAGGCCGACCGGCTCTACACGACGCGCCTCCTGGTCCGCAGTGAACCTCGTTTCTACACCGTCGATGAGGCCTTCCCGGCGATCACCTCCGCAGGACTCTCCCGGATCGTGACCCGCCCCGAACTGGTCCGCAGCATCGACTACCGGATCGACGTCACCGACCTCAAACCCGAGGGGACCGCACCCGCCGAGTTCGCCGCCGCACCCACGCATGAGGACTGAGACATGAGTATTGACAAGTACGACCAGGCCCTCAAGCAGGCGCTCGACGGCATGAACGTGCCGATGGATCTGCACGGCATCGTCTCGGCGTACCTTCAAGCAGTAGGCGAGGTCATCGCCCGAGAGGAGATCCCCGACCTCATCCTGAGCGCGGAGCGCAACGCCCCGGGAAGAACGAAGTTCCACCTCCGGCTCAGCGAGTGGGATGCGGAGAAGGATGCCGCCTGGACTGACGGGACCGCCGCCCGCACCCCTGAACGGCGGGCGGTCGTCATGAAGCGGCTCGGCGTGAGCGATGACGTGGCGTCGCGCATCAACGAGACCTTCCCGGTCTTCGTCGATCGGACCAAGGCCATCCTCGCCCCCGACTGGACACCCTGGTACGACGAGGAGCGGCGGCGGGCGCACCACTTCTACTGGGACGGCTACCGGTCACTGCTGGAGAAGAGACTGCCGCCTGAAGCAGTGGCGAGCATCGACTCGGCCACCACCGACATCGTCGGACGACTCGCCGACCCTTCCGGGGCTGAGCCCTACCAGTCGAAGGGGCTGGTCGTCGGTCACGTTCAGAGCGGCAAGACCGCCAACTTCACCGGTGTCATCGCCAAGGCCATCGACGCGGGTTACCGGCTCATCATCGTGCTCACCGGAACCGTGGAGATCCTGCGCTCCCAGACCCAGCGCCGACTCGACATGGAGCTCATCGGAAGGGAGAACATCCTCTGGGGAATCAGTGAGGAGGACGAGGACCTTCTGAAGGACGTCGACTACGTGAGCACCGATGACGTCGACTGGAAGGCGGGGCGATTCGTCTCCTACGGTCCCGGATTCACCGAAACGGGTGTTCCGGCCATCCATCGCCTGACCAGCGCCAAGTGGGACTACGGAAAGCGCAAGGACGGGCCGGGTATCCTCGATCCTCGGATCGGGCGTGAGCTCAGCAATCCAGGTAGGCCGATGTGGCACCCGGACAACATCCATCGGACCGACGTACGCATCGCCGTCGTCAAGAAGAACAAGACCGTGCTCGATAATCTGGTCAAGGACCTGCGACGAATCAGGGCCCTGCCGGCCGAGATTCCCACCCTCATCATCGACGACGAGGCCGATCAGGCCTCGGTCAACACGGTCAAACCGGACAGCGTCGGAACCCGGAAGGAGCGCACCGCGATCAACCGGCTCATCGCTGAGCTCATGGGCAGGCTGAGCCGGGCCCAGTACGTCGGTTACACCGCGACTCCCTTCGCCAATGTCTTCATCTCGCCGGAGGACGCCGAGGACATCTTCCCCCGCGACTTCATCGTGAGCCTGAGCGCCCCGGAGGCGTACCGGGGCGGTCGGGCCTATCACGACTTCGAGGAGCTCACGGATGAGGAGAAGGACGATCCGGCCGTCTCGAACGAGAAGGCCTTCGTCCGCAGTCTGCGCGGTGATGACGACACTGATCCGCAGGGTGTGGAGAAGGAGCTGCGCGAGGCCCTGAACGCCTTCGTGCTCACCGGGGCGATCAAGCTGTGGAGGGCGACGAGAAGACCCTCGCTGGAGGGTGCCTTCCGCCACCACACGATGCTGGTGCACGAGTCCGTCAAGCAGACGGAGCACGCCGAGCTCGGGGATCGGATCCGTCGCCTGTGGCAGCAGGCGGGATACGGGTCCCCCGCCTCGAATGATGCGCTGCGCAAGCTCTTCGATGAGGACTTCGCCGTCGTCTCCGCCGCCCGGCAGTGGGAGGACGACCTACCCCTTCCGGAATCCTTCGAGGACGTGGCTCCATTCATCGGTGAGGTGCTCGACCTCGTCATGGCCGGTGGCACTGACCCGGTCGTCATCGTCAATGGTGACAAGGACCAGCAGTACAACCAGGTCGACTTCCAAAGGGATCGGGTCTGGCGAATCCTCGTCGGCGGCACGAAGCTCAGTCGGGGGTTCACCCTCGAGGGGCTGACCATCACTTATTTCAAGCGCAGGTCGACTCAGGGGGACGCCCTCATGCAGATGGGGCGGTGGTTCGGCTACAGGCGTGGATACCCTGATCTGGTGAGGCTGTACATGGCCAGAAGTGTCAAGGGGGCCGGCAAGACGACCTATGACCTCTACGAGGCCTTCGGGGCGATCATGCGGGATGAGGAGCAGTTCCGCGAGCAGCTCGAGACCTTCGCCGGGCTCGGCGAGGACGGGCGTCCGCTCCTCCGTCCCATCGAGGTTCCGCCGCTCGTCTTCCAGCAGCTGCCGTGGTTGCTCCCCACGAGCCGGAACAAGATGTACAACGCCAAGCTCGATTTCAAGGGGATCGGTGGCGAGCTTCACGATTTCCCGCGGCAGCCCGAGCGGGGACGCGGAGAAACGAACGCGAAGCACTTCGCACTCGTCCGGCCGTGGTTCGAGCACGACCTGTTCGGACCGATCGAGTCCTTCGAGTACTGGGACCGGAAGACCGAGCGCATAGGGGAGTTCGACGGGCGGGTCGCCGTCGTCACCGCCGAGGAGATGCTCACGGTTCTGGAGGGCTTCTCATGGATGGAGCAGTTCGACTTCGAACCCACCCTGGAGATGATCCGCCGTGCCATGGCCGGTGGGAAGCTGAAGGACTGGGCTGTTCTCCTCCCCATGCTCAAGGGGACGCCGGAGAAGACGGTCGACGGGCTTCGGATCCCGATGCTCAAGCGGACCCGCCGCGGTGGCACCCGTGGAGGATTCTCCGGAAGCTCCTTCCGACAGCGTGACGCCATCGAGACCATCGCTGGAAAGCCCCGCTCGAAGGACAGGATCGCGGGAGAGCACGACGCCGCCATCGCCTATCGGACGAGTACCCGTGGCGCCATGCTCCTCACCTTCGCCGCCGACCCGAAGAACGGTGCCGAGAGGACCCCGAGCCGTATGCCCGAGACGATGACCGTGGCGGACACCGCCACGCTCTTCTCCCTGGCGCTTCCCTATGCGGCCGCCCCCAGCGGGAGTATCGCCTTCAGTGTCAGACGCAGGGATCGGAGCAATGACCCCGTCGTCGACACCGACTGAGCCGGAGAGGTCGCAGCCGCGGCGACCGGGACGGGCCGAGGCCCCGTCCTGGGCGTCGACGCCGGGCGTGGCCAGGTCCATGCGTGCCAACATGCACCGGGACACCAAGCCCGAGCTCGCGATCCGGCGACTGCTGCATGCTAGGGGCCTGCGCTACCGCGTGGACATGGCGCCCTGGAGCAACAGGCGCCGGCGGGCGGACATCGTGTTCACCCGCCGGCGCCTGGCCGTATTCATCGACGGCTGCTTCTGGCACGGGTGCCCCGAGCACGCGACGGTGCCGGTGACGAACGCCGACTACTGGCGCCCGAAGCTCGCGAGGAACATCGAACGGGACCGGGAGACCACCGCGATGGCCGAGGCGGAGGGGTGGACGGTGCTGCGGATCTGGGAGCACGTCCCTCCCGAGGAGGCCGTGCGACTCATCGTCCGGGCCCTCGACGAGGGCGAAGAGCCCAACGGGCACGTGTGAGCCGCCGCCCCTCAGGCCATCGGGTCCCAGCTGGGCAGCATGACGGGCTCGGTCTCCAGGGCGGCGCGGACCTCCTCGGGCAGGCGGCTCGCGCGCACCACGACCTCGAAGACGTACTCGTCGAACCAGGAGTCGCTCATCGTGTGGAAGCCCTTGTCCCCGAACTTGTCGCCCCAGGAGTTCTCCACCCGCCAGCGCCGCGGGACGCCGTCGACCAGGTCGACGCCGGTCAGGCACATGGCGTGGGTGAGCGCCGACTCGCGCGCCACCAGCCGCTCGGCCTTCGTCATCGACAGGTCCACCCCGTACAGGCCCTCGTAGTCGTGCAGGGCGGCGTCCCAGATTCCGGCCTTCTTGTCCCGCTGCTTGGCGACGTCGCAGGCGAACCACACCGGCTCGCCGTCCTGGATCGCGGCGATCGCGGCGGCCTTGAGCACCTCCAGCTCGGCGGTGACGTGATCCTGGACCGGTTCGCCCACCATGACGTCGCTGCGGCCCATGCCGTAGCGCGTGTTGACCGCGATCTCGGGGCGCGGGTCGTGGGCCACGACCACGAACTCCTCCACTCCGGTGACGTAGCGCTGCGCGAACTGTCGCGGCGTGAGCGTCCCGACCCGGTGAAATTCCTTGTTCTTATCGCGGTACTGCCACACGAACTCCTCGGGCGGGGTCCCCAGGTGGATGCACAGCATCCGGTGAACCTGCTCCAGGGCCGTGAGCCGCAGCGGCTCAGGGTCGACGCCGTCGGCCACCGCGGTCCGCAGCCGCAGGGCCGTGCGTCGCAGCAGCGTGGCCAGGTGCTCGTTCATCGCCTCGGAGTTACCGGCCGAGACGGTGTCCGGCATGGCGTAGGCCGGCACGATCCCGTACTTGGCCACCAGGCGCGCGAACTCCGGCCACCAGCCGCCGTCGGGAATGGGGGAGTACAGGGAGTCGACGACCTCGCGGTCATCCAGGGGGCGGTCCGCCTCGGCGATGACGCGGGTGAGGAAGGCGTTGGCCTTCTCCAGCTTGTCGTAGAAGAAGGGGAAGGCCTGGCTCAGCTCCAGGGAGTCGAGCTCGAGCTCCTTGAGCATGGAGGCGCGCAGCACGTTGAGGCCGGCGAAGGCCCAGCAGCGCCCCGACTGCTTCTGGTCGGTGATCGAGGCGTCCGGGACAAGGTCGGACACGGAGGTGTCGATGGAGGTCACCGTGGTCCGGTCCAGGGAGACCTGCTCCACGTCCGTGGTGGCGACGGCGTTGCCGGCCAGGCGGGCGGCGGGGTCGGCGAGGAAGGCGGCATTGCGCTGGGCGACCCAGGAGGTGTCGATCGTCATGGCTCAGAGGATAGATCGGCGGCGCCCTCCCGTCCCCGCCGGCCGCTGGGCGCCGTCGCCGGACGGCCTGCCGGGCGAGCCGACGTCGGTAGGATCCAGGCATGACGCAGCCTCGCCAGCAGCACTCCGGCCCGCAGCCCGACGCCGCTCACGCCGCTTCCCGCTGGGAGGAGCGCTATGCCGCGGTCGAGCAGCTGTGGTCGGGCCGCCCCAACGACTGGCTGCCGGAGCTCGCCACCGACTGGAGCCCCGGGACCGCCCTGGAGATCGGCTGCGGTGAGGGCGCCGACGTCCTGTGGCTGGCCGAGCGCGGCTGGAAGGTGGTCGGGCTGGACCTGTCCGCCACCGCCATCGGGCGTCTGACCGGGCAGGCCGAGCGGCTCGGGGTCGCCTCGCGCGTGACCGGCCGCGTGCACGACGCCGGAGACGGCCTACCTGTCGGACCCTTCGACCTGGTGACGAGCTTCTACGTCCACGGCGGGCACGAGCCGGGCTCCCTGGACCTCGTGACCCTCCTGCGCGACGCCGCCGCCCGCGTCGCCCCCGGCGGGCGCCTGCTCACCGCGGTGCACGCCGTCAACCCGCCCTGGCACACCCACCACGCCCGCACCTACACGGCCGCCGAGCTCCTCGAGGGCCTGGCCGAGGCGACGGCCGGCTGGGAGGTCGTCGTCGGCGAGGAGCGAGACCGGCGGGCCACGGGGCCCGACGGACAGGAGGGGCACCGGGCCGACGCCGTCGTGTGCCTGCGCAGGCCGCCGGCCTCGGTTTGATGGGCGAGTCGTGGGAACGGCCCTGAAGAAGTCCCGGAATATTCTGGATAATCGCCGGAATGTGGTGCAGGCAACGCCAAAACGGCGGAATGGCGCCTATTTCTCAGCGTGTTCATAGGGGAATTCGGGGGGTCCGCTCAGGATCGGTGGGTTACATAGTTACTGCCGCCGGACGGAACCGGTCACGAGGGTTGGGGAGCCCGATGACTGGCAGGTCTCCGAGTCTGGAACGGGTCTTAGGGAGCCCGGACCGGACGTTCTGGTGAAGGAGGTCCTGCCTCCCCGGCCTTATGGGAAGCCGGGTAGCAGGAGGACCTCGCGAGGCTTGGGCCCGCGGTCCGGGAGGCCGGACCGCGGGCCGAGTCCTTTGTCGAGGAGGTGAGCCCGAGGCCTGGCCACCGTCAGCTCGTCGAGCCTTTCTCCCGGCGCGCGATCCACCAGTTCTCGAGCATGAGCCTGCCCCAGGGCGTGGCGTCGTAGAGGAGCCACCTGTCATCGGGGCCGTCCACGGTCCAGAGCCTGTCCGCGCGGATGAGGGCGGTGCCGGTCGGGTCGCCGTCGCGGGGGTCGGGCTCATACGTGAACGGATTGCCCAGGAACAGGTCGATCATGTTGCGGGAGGACAGCCAGGTCAGAATCGCCCGAGTCCGCTCGACGGCGGCCTCGGCGTCGAGGTTCTCCATGTCTCGCACGGTGTTGAAGGCCTCGATGCCGCTGGTCTCGCACTCCGTGCCCATGAAAAGAAGCTCCTCCGTTGTGGGATCCATGTGCGGTTCTCCTTCCCCGGGGGACGTCGTGAGTGGGCGTCGGCATGGATCCTCCCATCTGGTCACTGGTCGCGCAGGCGTGTGGCTCACCGGGGGCCACAGGCGCCGGAGTGCAGGTCTGATCCACAGGGCTGCAAGCCGGCGCTGCGGCAGCCTCGGGGGCGCCCTACCGTCGAGTCATGTCTTTCTCACTGTCACGCTCCAGGGCGGACTACGACACCGCCGTTACTCAGTTCCCCACGTCGGTCCCCGCCAGCTGGGTGGGGGCGGACTCCACCGCCTGCCAGACGATGCTCACCAATGTCTCCGGGCTCCTGACTGCGCTGGCGACGCGCTATGACACGGCCGCCTCCAAGGTCGGTGTCGTCGAGTCACGCGACTCATCGACGGGAACGAGCTCATCATGAGCCCGGTTGCCATGGATAGCTCCAGCGGCCCGTACCCCGCTTGGAAGCAGGATCCCCACGCGACGAAATCACCGGCCTCCTCATCGGCGCCCCCGAAGCCCAAGACTTCCCCTGCCTCGGCTGCCCCGGAGGATAGTGGCCACAACTGGACCATGTGGGGTGTGGGCCCCGCGGTGGTGGTGGCGGGCGGCTCCGTCTCCGTGAACACGGCTGACCTCGACTCCCTGGCCAGCAGCCTCACCTCGGCAGCCGGATCCCTCGATGACGCGCGAGCACTCGTTGCCAACGCGGCCACCGACGTGATTGCGGCGCCGCCTCCATCCGTTTCCCCGTCTAGTACCCCTAACCCGATCCCGGGTGTATTCGATATGGAGAAGCTAGTCGCTCTTCAAGCCCTGGATACGTTGAGCACCGGGCCGGGGTCGCTCCAGGACGTCGCCGATACTCTGCGCGGCATCGCCTCTGACGTCACCGCATGCTCCCAGGCCCACGCCCTGGCCGAGGGGAAAGCCGCTCCCGTCAATGGCCTGGTGGGACCCGTGGATGTTCGGGCCTTCGACTCCGGCCTCCTCGAGATGGCATTGGGGGCCGCCACCGTCACACAGTTCCCCACGATCTCAGCGCTGCTGGCGTCCTCACCGGCGATGAGCTGGCTGCTCTACAAGCTGGTGGAGGACAGCGAGGACGGACAGGCCACCGTCGAGGTCCTCCAGCTCCTGCTCAGCGACCCGACCACCGAGCAGTGGGTCAAGGAGGACCTCGTCAGGATCGTCCTGCTGACGCAGTGGCTCAAGAACGCCAAGACCGGGCGGGAGACCGCCACGGTCCAGGCCTACCTCCAGCAGGTCTCTCAGCGTCTCGACCCCTGGGCGAAGCAGCGCCTGCCCGGGCAGGTCGCCGTCGGGACGCAGACCGTCGACACCAAGAGCCTCACGCCCATGCAGCGCGTCGCCATGGTCCTGGGTGCGAACGCCGCCGCGATGGGGGCGGGGGTCTACGGCACCCAGAGCGGCATCACGGTCACCCCCGTCGGCGGCAACGGATCCACCGTGCTCCCGCCCGCCGCCAAGGACCCCTTCGGGCTCGCCAGCGCCGTGAATCCCGGTATGACCGGCAAGGGCAAGGAGGCCAAGTCCCCGCAGAGCATCTCCGAGACCATCACCCACTGTCAGGAGGTGCAGTCCTCGAAGAACTCCCTGGGGCAGGGCTACGAGGAGGCTGGGGTCATCTCCATCCAGCGGGTCGAGCACGCCGACGGCCGTGTCTCCTGGGTCGTCTACGTCCCCGGCACCACCGACTGGACCTCTGGCGACGGCGAGCCGCAGGACCTGCTCACCAACCTCGAGGCCGTGGGGGGCACGCCCACCGCCATGGAGAGCGGCGTCGTCACCGCCATGCGCCAGGCCGGCATCCAACCGGGGGAGGAGGTCGCCCTCTACGGCCACTCCCAGGGCGGAATCACGGTCTCCAACATCGCCGCCGACCCCGCGATCCAGGAGCGTTACAACATCACCACTGTCCTCACCGCAGGCTCCCCCACCGCGGGAGCCGACATTCCCGACGACGTCCACGCCCTCCACCTGGAGAACACCGGCGACGCCGTCCCCGGGCTCGACGCCGCCCCCACGCCCACCGGCCCCAACCGGCAGGTCGCCATGCTCGACACCCACCAGATGAGCACGAACGGCTACCCCCACGCCTCCTCCGCCTACGCCCAGGCCGCTGAGGGGCTGGAGGACAAGGCACCCGAGCTGGCCGACTGGAACACGTCCTTCTCGCGGGCCTCGGGCGCCGGCGAGCAGGGGACGACCACCACCGAGTACACCTTCGCGATCCAGCGCAACACCGACCCCAACGGGATCTACAAGGGCGGCACCACCTACCAGGGCAAGGTGCCGTCGGCGCAACCCTCCTACCCGCGGCCCACCCCGTCCCCGCAGCCGACGGGCGAGCACTAGGAGTGTGAGGTCATGACACTGGTGACATGTGCTGGCACGCGGGTGCCGGCCTGCTCCGGGAGGCGCAGGGTGACGCCGGGTGACGCTGGGCGACGTCGGCCGGCATCAGCTGAGCCGTCCGGCGCACCTCCGGCGTCGTCGGTCTCAGTCCTCGTGGCGCACGAGCATCGCGGCGATGATCGAGGAGATCACCGAGATGATGATCGAGCCGGCCACCGCCGAACTGAAGGAGGCCACCTCCAGCCCCAGCGGGACCGACCCGCCGGCGCCCAGGGCCGCGATGTGGTCGGTGAGCCAGCCCGTCAGCGAGAGCATCGCGCCGTTGACCACCAGGGCGAACAGCCCGAAGGTGACGATGTAGAGCGGAAAGGCCAGGAACTTCGCCACCGGCTTGATGAGCGAGTTCACCAGCGCCAGCACCAGGCCCAGGACCAGCAGGTTCAGCCACATGTGGGAGGTACTCACCCCCTCGGGCACACTCAGTCCGGACAGCAGGCGCGTGGCCAGCCACAGGCCGGCCGCGTTTCCGATAGTTCGTGCCACGATTTCCATGGCTCCATTGTGCCTGGGCAACCTGTGCCGGTGCCAAGATGGGGGCATGACTCCTGCAGCGACCCCAGTTCCCGGCGGACCCAGGCCGGCGACCCCCGCCGCCGGCTCGCAGGCCGCCCCCTCGACGACGGTGCGCATCCGCCCCGACGTCGCCGCCCTGCCCGCCTACGTGCCCGGAGCCCGCCCCGACGTCGCCGCCGCAGCGCAGATCGCCAAGCTCTCCTCCAACGAGCTGCCCTACCCGCCCCAGGACGCGGTCATCGAGGCCATCACCCGCGCCGCCAGTGGGGTCAACCGCTACCCGGAGATGACCGGGGAGGGCCTCACGCAGGCCCTCGCCCGCCGGTGGGGCGTGGATGCCGAGCAGGTCGTCGTCGGCAACGGCTCGGTCGCCCTCATCCAGCACCTGCTCGACGCCGTCTGCCAGCCCGGCGACGAGGTCGTCATCCCCTGGCGATCCTTCGAGGCCTACCCGATCTGCGTGGCCGTCGCCGGGGCCCGGGCCGTGCGCGTCCCGCTGACCCCCGACGCCCGTCACGACGTGCCCGCCATGCTGGCGGCCATCACCCCCCGCACCCGCGTGGTCATGGCCTGCACCCCCAACAACCCCACCGGCACGATCCTCACCGCCGAGGAGCTGGCCGAGCTCGTGGCCGGGGTGCCGCGCGACGTCGTCGTCCTCATCGACGAGGCCTACCTCGACTTCGTCACCGACCCGCGGGCCGGCGACGCCCTCACCCTCCTGGACGGGGCCCCCAACCTCGTGGTCTCACGGACCTTCTCCAAGGCCCACGCCCTGGCCGGGATGCGCGTGGGCTACCTCGTGTGCGCCCCGGGCCTGGCCGCCGCCATCCGCTCCGTGGCCACGCCCTTCGGGGTCAACCTGCCCGCGCAGGCCGCTGCCACCGCCGCCCTGGGTGAGGCCGAGCTGGCCCGCACCGACGAGCGCTCGGCCGCCGTCGCCGCCGAGCGCAACCGGGTCGTGGACGCCCTGCGCACCCAGGGCTGGCAGGTGCCTGAGGCCCAGGGCAACTTCTTCTGGCTCGGCGTGGGGCAGCAGACGACGGCGCTGGCCGAGCACTTCCGCGCCGCAGGCATCCTCGTGCGGCCCTTCGCCGGTGAGGGCGTGCGGGTCTCGGTCGGGACGACGTCGGACAACGAGAGGGTCCTGGCCGCCGCGGCCGCCTGGCGCGCCGAGCACTGAGACCCGCCGGAGAGGGCAGGGCGGGCTACGGCGTCGTCGCAGGCCTGGTCATACCGAGATGGTCACCAGGAAGGCCACGCACATGACGACCTCGACGACGCCCATCGTCCCCGGGCGCAGCGGGCGGTGGCGCGTGCGCACCAGCTGCCACTGCCACAGCGGCATGACCAGCGACCGCACGGTCAGCACCACCCACAGGACGGCGTGCCCCCACGGCAGCATCCCCGACGACGCCAGCCACCACGTCACCACCGCCACCACCGCGTGCGCCGCCACCGTGCCGGCCAGCAGCGTGTAGTTGAAGCGCTCGCGGATCATCGACTTGATGTAGGGGACCGTCCCACCGAAGTAGGCGGCCGTCAGCGCCGTGACCAGCCACATCCAGGACCAGCCCGTCAGGGCGCCGCTGGGGGAGGCCCCCGGCAGGGGGGAGCTCGGTGTCCCCAGGCCCAGGAAGCCACCGTCGCCGCGCACCGCCAGGCTGTAGGTAACAGCGGCCATGAGGGAGGCGGCCGTCGTCGTCGACAGCCCCGAGAGCAGTGAGCGCTCGTGACCGCGCCACACCTGGTGCAGTGCGATGACGAACAGTGGCGCCAGTGGCACCGCCCACTGGATGAGGTAGGGCGCCACCAGCAGGGTGATGAGGGCCAGGGAGGCCGTCCAGCCGGTGTAGACCAGGAGCGGCAGCATGATGAGGGCGCGTTTGCGGGCCGAGCGGGTGCGCAGCCACTGCGACCAGGACCAGTAGGTGAGGTAGCTGCCCCACCAGGTGGGAAGGAACAGGAGGTTCACCCAGCTGAAGCCGCCCACCACCCAGCCGACGATCGGCGGCAGCACCAGCATCGACCAGGCCCCGTGCTGGTTGGGCACCCAGGCCTTGCGGCCAGGTTGACGGCGGATCTGCTCCTGGGTGGGGGGCTTGGGCCGCTCGGCCTGCCGGGGCCTGCCGGTGGCCAGCATGATGTCGTCCTGCGGGCCGGGGCGGGACTGCTGAGAGGGGGCGCGGCGCGGCGAGGTAGTGCCGGACGACGCCAGGGCCTGGTCGGCCGACGCGGCCGCCGGGCTCGTTGGGGAGCCGGTGGGCGCGGAAGGCGCGGGATCGGTGTGCGCGGAGGAGTGCTCGACGTGGTGCTTGGACGGCCTCGACGGGCGTGACTGGCTCACACCCTCACCCTAATCGCTCACCCCCGGCGCTGGCCGGGACATCCTGCGCGTGCGGGAGTGTCTTGCGCGTGCTGGGACGCGCCCTTTCCGGCCGAGGCGACTCGGATCGTCTCGGCCCTGGTTCAGACCCGGACCGCTACGGACCGTCAACGAGGTGACAGGCGAAGGGGGTGACCTGTCCGGACGAGGGCACCGCGGCTCAGGAGGCGGGGGCGGTCTGGGTGGTGAAGTCCTCTTTGCCTTGGTTGTCGGTGATGACGGCGGTGATGACGACCTGTTCGTCGCTGGGGACTGTGGTGGTGGCCTGGGTGCCGGTGAGGATCTCCTCGGTGTTGTCGGCGCGCTGGATGTACCAGTCGATGTTCGTGATCGTGCCGTCGGAGTCGGTGGAGGCTGAGGCGTCCAGGGCCAGCTGGTCGCCGTTGCGGGCGAGGGTGAAGGAGCCGGCGGGGCGGGTGTTGTCCACCTGCGCCTGTGCGGCGGCGAGCTGTGCCTGCGCGGCGGCCGGCTGCTCCTTCAGGACCTCCATGACGGAGCCGGCGATGGCTTTGTGGCCGTTGGTGTTGGGGTGGAAGCGTCCGTCGTTGACCAGGCCGTCGAACCAGGAGGACTGCTGGCCGCACAGCTCGTGTCCGGCGAAGGAGGCGGAGGGGTCGGTGAACCGGTGGCCGTGGCGTTGGGCGGCGGCGCTGGCGGCGGCGTTGATCTCGTTGGTCTTGGCGTTGATCCAGCGCTGGTCCACCTTGGTGACGCCTTCGCAGCGTCCCGGGACCGGGAGGATCTGTCCGGCTCCCCGTGGGGTGAACATGCGTGGGTAGCCGACGGTGACGACGGTTGCGCCTGGGGCGCGGGCGGCGATGTCGGTCATGATGGTGTCGTAGCTGGTGATGCCCGCGCGTGTGGTCTTGCCGGCTAGGGCGTCGATGGCGCCGTCGACCTGCTCGGAGACCTCCTTGTTGCTGGAGCAGTTGGTGAAGGGGGCGGCGGTGACGCACTTGGAGAAGAGTGTGGAGAAGCCGGCGTCGTTGCCGCCGATGGAGAAGGTGACCAGGGCTGTGGAGGAGTTCAGGTGGTTGAGCTGGGCTGCTTCCTTCCCGGGCTGGTAGAAGTCGGGGGTGCGGGCTCCTGCGCAGGCGTCGAAGTCGAGGGTCTTGCCGGTCTGGTCGGCCACCTGGTGGGCGTAGGCGCCTGCACCCCGTTTGCACCCGTTGCCGCCTTGGACGTCAGTTCCGCTGGCGTAGGGCGGCGCCCCGACGCCGGAGGCGTAGGAGTCGCCCAGGGCCACATAGGTGCCGTTGGGAGGTGAAGGCTCCAGAGGCGTGGCACTGCTCGAGGGACTGACGGCAGAGGTCCACACGAGGGCTGCGGCGCAGGCCAGCGCACCCAGGTGCGTGTGGCGTCTCCGGGACCGTGTGTCTCGTGGCGTGGCACTCGATGAGGCCGACGATGGCGCCGGCGACATGTGAGAATGATTGAGCATGCTCTCTCTAAGAAACTCTCTTTATAAGAGAGCGCGGTTCTATCAGTTGTGTCACACGGGATGGTTGTGCGATGTCAGGCTTCGTGCCTGATCGCGTCGGTGTGTGCAACGGCGGATTGTCAAGGCCATACTATAACTAATTCGTGTTGAATTAACCGTAGTGAAAGTTTGGGGTACTCTCCTTGGCTCATCGGGCAGTGATGAGCCATCTGTTGGGCAGCTGAGGGTTGGCTCGTGCTCTCCTCTTTGTGGCTCGGAGGAGGCAGACAGACGCCGAGCCGGGCATTTCTCGCGTAGCCCTACAG